>JAHEEJ010000164.1 GCA_024640705.1 Deltaproteobacteria bacterium | reverse complement strand
GTAGCCATCGCCATCGAGATCGGCGGGGCTATTGAATTGTTCGCCAAATTGTTGAATGAACAATCCCAGATCCGAAAAGCCGACCGTGGAATCTCCGTCGAAATCTGCGCTGACTACCCGTGCGACAGGAACGATGTCGCCATCGTAATAGATGGGCTCTCCGTCCTGGTATTCGATCGCGGTAACCCAGACATCGTGGGCTCCCAGGTTGGGGATGCACACCGAGCTACCGATTTCAGCCACCACACAGTGATCGATATCGTCGAAGCAAAGCTCGTACTCGATTCCGGCAATCGGAGACGGTTCCCATTCCCAGACCGGGCATTCGATCAGGATCTCCTGACCGTTGGGCCAGTCGATTGCGCTGGCGTTGGTGCTCGAGAAAATCGGTAGAAAACTGAGAGCCGCGATCGCGGAGATCGAGACAAATTTCGAATGCATGGAGCGACTCCAATTCAATGGATGTCGCGAGGCAGATCCCTCGCGCTTTCCGCTTCTGCACTCTCTGTCGCTCTAACGTATCGGTAGGCCTGGAACTGGCTATGTGAGCCGAGTCACGTCAGCGCAATTGGAATCTGTGAGCCCGGTCACGACACCTGGGAGTCGTGCAGTGGTTTTGCAGTCTGGAGGCACGTCCTTGCGATTCGAATGACTGGATGCCACTCGCGAGCTGCAGCCAATCGGCCGCGCGATCACGCGGATTGGAGCTAGTGAATCGGCTCGCGATGCGCTTCCGCTCGAATTCGGCGCCGCGTTCCCAAAAAAGCGCGGAAGCTGCGCCCGAGGCCCGCTCTCCAGATCATCCGCCAACGGCGAAGGTTCTCGAAGCGCGGCGTGACGACTCCCGCGAAGCCGAGTGCGGCCATTCGCGCAGGGTATTCGAGTTTTCGCGGCAGGTGGTCACCGTGCATCGCATCGAACTCAGAAACCGCAAACGGCGCCAGCCCGATGGCACCGGCCGCCGCCGCCTCGGAAACGAGCCGTTCCCCGCGCTCGGTCCTCGCAACCAGCACGTTCACACCGGGCGCTTCTTCGTGGATCGGCTTTCCGTCTCTCATCACCCAACCATCCGGACAGGAGACGTCGGCGAGTTCGCCGATCGCATCGGGGCAGATCTTGCAACGAAACTGGATGTCGTAACTCCAGGGGCGGCTCGGATCGAACCAGGTTTGCTCGTAGCTGAGATCGTAATTTTTCCCGTCGCGGGACCTGATGTGCGTCGGCCCGGGCCAGCCATGGCCGCGCCAACGAAACTCTTCGACCTCGGCTTCGGACAGACCGTGGTACGCGGCGATCCTGTGCGCGGTCTGCAGGGTTGGGATCCCGCCGCAAAAGATCGTCAGGCAATAGGGGACCTGCGCTTCGACACGGGAATCGATGCGCGACAGATTTCGGATCGCCGCAACATCACACGGCTTGCCGAGGAGCGCAAAGCGGCGACCCTCGTCGAGCAACCGATGCACGTGCACGAGTGGAGCCGCCGGCCCGTAGCGGGATTGCGCACCCGACTTCACCTCTGCAGCGGTGGTACTGACCTGCGCATCGGTCCGCATCGGATTTGCGGACGACGCGCGCACGTGCAGGATCGCATCGACCTTCCCACTCTCGAGCAGGAAGACGCCGAGCGCAGTCATCGACCCGCCCGCCGCGGAGCGAAATCGAACGGTTTCGTCGGCCGCCCAGCCGCGATGGACCGAGCGAATCGGTCCCCACACGGGATGCAGGGTTCCCGCCGAGGCCAGCTGTGAAGCGTCGGCCCCGGTGACCCGAATTCCCGGGCAGATGAATCGAATCTTCTCCAGCGTCTCCGGGTCGATTTTCTCGCGCGCGTGCGGCCGGATCCGACCGCAGGAGGTGATCTTCATTTCGAGCCGATCGCGACCCGCGAGACTCGCGCACAAACCGCACCCCGCGCAGAGGCCATTTGAAACGATGGTCTCGAGATCCGGAGCTTTCACGGCTTGCCATCCAAATTCATGACAGAGAGCGCAAAAGAGAAAGCCCCGCCGACTTTCGCCGGCGGGGCTTCATCAATCCAGCGGGCAATTGGCCCTACTGCGGCACCACGTTCTCGGCCGCCGGTCCCTTTTGCCCTTGAACGACGTCGAACTCGACCTTCTGTCCTTCAGTGAGGGACTTGAAGCCCTCTCCCTGAATCGCACTGAAATGGCAGAAGACGTCCTTCTCGCCATCGTCACGCGTCAGAAAACCAAAGCCCTTCTCATCGTTGAACCACTTGACTGTTCCACTCGTACGCACTGCTGTATTCCTCTCTAACCTTGAAATCGTCGGAACACGGCGCTGCGATAAAATCGAACCATCCGTATATTCCCGACCACGTTTGTTCACGGGATCAATTCCCGCACCACCGGCAACTCTCGCCGATGCGACATCCTAGCGAATCCGTTCAAGAAACCTGCGCTTCGAAGTGCCCACCCCCGGGACGCGCGCGGCCCGGACCGCGTGCCGGGCCCGGCCCGGGCTGGCTACCTGGCCGCAACAGAGTCTGTAACTAATGAATTAATAAGGATAATTATTGGACCTGGCGGATCCCGCTGGAAGTGTCGGGGGAGCGCGCAAAAAAAGCGCGGTCAGCCCGGCAAGGCCGCTACCGCCATGCTGCGAGCCAGGCGGCCGACCGCACGCGTCGTACGGCGCTCGATCAGAGCCGCCATCAGCGGCGAAATCACCAGCCAGGGCACCGCCAGCCACAGGCCCAGATACGAGATGCCGTGGCCGAGTGCGGCAAACACCACCACCAGTGAAAGGATCAACCCAATCGGAAAGAAGAGCACGAAGGCCTTCATGCTTGCGACACCACCAAGCGTCGCCGACACGGTGAGCGCCGATGCGGCGATCTGAAAGCGAAATTCAGACACCCCGAGCAGCGCGGGCTGTCGGCTGCTGCGCATTCCGGGGCCCGTTGCGCGGAGTTCGGCGCTCGAACCGGGAAGGATCTCGAAACCCTGCGCGAGCAGGGCATTCTTCGCGAGCGCAAAAGCGGCGTCCGGATCCCCGCGAAATGGAGTGGAGTACTCGTATCGCTTCGGCTCGAACACGCGGATCTCCGATCAACCTGGCGTTGGCACTCACCGGGGGAATCTCGACGCATTGTACGCCAGCCCGCGGCGAGAGGCCGCGCCGGTTGACGCCCGCGCAAGCTGCGGCATCGTGGTCTCCGTGCCCGAATCCGAACTCGCCGAGATCTCCCAGAAGACACTCGCCTACTACGAAGCTCGCGCGCAGGAATTCTGGCAGGGAACCCGCGACCACGACGTCTCACAGAACATCGACGCACTGCTCGGAGCGATCGAGGGCGAGGGGCCGTTTCGGATCCTCGACTTCGGCTGCGGCCCGGGGCGCGATCTGCTCGAGTTATCCGCACGCGGCCACCAGCCCGTTGGACTCGACGGTGCGGAGGCGTTCGTTCGGATGGCGCGAGGCATCGCCGGAGGTGAGGTCTGGCGGCAGAACTTCCTTGCGCTGCAGCTACCCGCAGCCGGCTTCGAAGGTGTGTTCGCGAACGCGTCCCTCTTCCACGTTCCGACCCGCGAACTGCCGCGCGTGCTCGGCGAATTGTTCGACTGCCTGAAACCCGGGGGCGCACTCTTCACGTCGAACCCAATCGGGAACAACGTCGAAGGCTGGAGTCGCGGCTGTTACGGCGCGTATCACGACCTGGAACGCTGGCGGGCCTTCGCGCTCGGAGCCGGCTTCGAGGAACTCCACCACTACTACCGCCCGGACGGATTGCCTCGCGAGCGGCAAGCGTGGCTCGCAAGCGTCTGGCGCCGACCCGCACGCGCCGGATAGCGCACCGAGCACCACCGCGTTTGGGATCAGTGAGAGGCGAACGCGTCGAAGATGCTGCCGAACATGCCCGCGTGGCGGCCCTTCTGCTCGACCGCATCCGCCCATTCACCCATCCTGCGGACCCCCTGCGAGCCCAACCAGCGCAGCGGCTCGGGCTCCCATTGACGCGATGGATGGCCGACCCACGCGAAGCGAGTCCGCTCGGTCGTCTCGCGAAGCACGAGTTCCGCAAGCGTGCGCCCAGCCAGATTGGTTGCCGCGACACCGTTACCCGCGTAGCCACCCACTGCCCCGAGGCCGCTGTGCGGATCGAAATGGATGAAGGGCATCCAGTCGCGGGTGACGCCGAGCGCTCCTCCCCAGCAGTGGGTGATCTCGACATCCGAGAGCGACGGAAAGAGTTCGAGCAGCGTCGCGCGCGTGTGGGCGAAGGCCGGGTCACTGGGCTCGAAATAATCGCGAATGCCAGAGCCGTAGTAGTAGAGGCCCCGCGTGCCGAAGGCCAGGCGATCATCGCCGGTACGCTGCCCGTAGGTGACGGTGCGCCGGTGATCGGCAAAGGTCGGCCGACCCTGCAAACCGATTTCGCGCCAGGTCGAATCCGGCAGCGGTTCGGTGGCGATCATCATCGAATGCAGCGGCAGGATCGCGCGCTTGAGCCCCGGCAGTCTGCACGAGTATCCCTCCGTGCAGCGGAGCACGTTGTCCGCTCGGATGCTGCCGCGGTCGGTCGTGAGCAGCCCCTTCGCGATCGCGCGCACCGGCGACTGCTCGAAGACCGCAACGCCGCGCGACTCGAGGAAGGCGGCGAGACCCTGGGCGAGTTTTGCGGGTTGAATCGCCGCACAATGCGGCGAGTAGGTTCCGCCGAGCGCTCCGTGGATGCGCGCCCGCTCGGCGAACGCATTGGCGTCGAGCCAGCGGAAGTCCTGCTCCGCAAACCCGTACCCCCGCATCTCGTCGTACCCTGCGCGCAGGCGCTCGAGTTCGGGCCGCGAGGTTCCCGCGATGAGCACCCCGCCCTTCGCGTAATCGCAGTCGATTCCCGAGGCGCTCGAGGCGCGGCCGACCTCGTCGACGGCATCGAACATCGCGCGCTGCAGCGCCAACGCGCGCTCGCGCTGGTTCGGATCGGCCAACAGCGATTCGATTCCTGAAAAATAGTACGCGCACCAACCGCCGTTGCGTCCCGAGGCGCCAAAGCCCGCAACCTCGGCCTCGACCACCGCGATGCGGCAGCCGGGTTCGCGTTGATTGAGGTAGTAGGCGGTCCAGAGACCGGTGTAGCCCGCGCCGACGATCGCGACGTCGAACTGGATGTCGCCTTCGAGCGGCGCGCGCGGCTGGACGGGGTTTTCGAGGGTCGAGAACCAGAAGCTCGGAGATCGAAAGCGATCGGCGGACATACGTGTGGAGCCTAACCCTCCAGCAAGAGGCGCGCCCGCCATCTCAGCCGAGTTTTTCGCTGAAGAGCTCTTCGTTGAAGCCGACCAGTACCGTCTTGCCCCGCCGGATGGTGGGCGCCCGCAGATTGCCGGTCGGGCCCAGCATCGCATCGAGGAGTTCGCGGCTCGCCGAACCCGCCGGCTCGAAGGCGCTCACCTTCTTGCCCTTGGCGACGAACACGGCAGAAGCCCGCTTGGCGATCTCCGCAGCATCCTTGCGCCCCAGCTTGCGGCTGGCGAGTACGGTTTCCTTTGCGCTGATTCCGTTTGCGTCCAGAAACTTGGACGCTCGTGTACAAGACGTTCAGCCCTTGCGGGTGTAGAACCAGTCGATCGTTCTAGCCATGGATTTCCGCCGCTCCTATTCCAGATCAGCGCTCGATCACGCACGCTCGATTCTTCACCCCGGGCCGCCGGTCTGTCAAGCCTCGCTCCGGAAAGAAGGGCCTCGCCCCGGCGGCGCCCGAACCGCGCGGCAGCACACGCCACGGCGGAGAAACTGGCATACTGTTGCCCTGAGACCCGCAGCCGCCAGCCGATCTGGGCAGATTCGCGGCATGCGCTGCCAACGGGAGGTGCCCATGAAATCGAAGCTCGCGATGGGATCGACGTTCCTGGTGATGATCGTCGCGCTCGCGCTGGCGGCTCCCGCGAGCCACGCGGAGGCGAGCGACGCCTCGCTGCGAAAGGATTTCCCCAGGCCGAGCGACAATCCGGCCCTCGAGCAGTGGCGAGAAGGGCGGGAGTGGCGCTACAGCACGGAATATCTCTTCGGTGTCACGCGCGGACTCGAGGATCAGAACATTCCGCCCTTCTGCGAGTACGCTGCGTGGGTCGTGACCATTCCATTCGACATCGCAAACCTTCCGTTCTCGGCCCTGGCGGGCTTGTTCGGCGATTGACGTGCGCAGTTTGAAAAGTGCTGATGCCGCGCGTGCGACCGCATCATGCCCATTGAGCGCGAGAGGAGTTCCCGAATGAAATGTTTCCGCGGAAACGTCGCTGCGTGGCTGACGCTGATCGCAGTCGGTGGGTCGACTCTCGCGGTTTGGCCGCAGCCGGCGGGCGCGTATCCGCTCGACGGTTACCCGAGAACCGGGATCGGCCGACTCGAGGCCCAGCGGCTGATCCAGATCGGCGAGCGCCCCGGCGCCAAGCGCCCCTCGGGAGAACTGCTTCCGCTTGCAATGGTGGAGCTGCGCCTGCTCGAACACCGCGAGATGGAACTCCCCGCTGCCGATCCGGAGCTGACCGCCCGACTGAAGAAGCTTCTCGGACCGGATGTGGACCGCTACGGAATGGCACTGCTCGACCTTTCGGACCTCGAGCACCCGCGTTATGCGGAGTGGAACGGCCATCAGCGCCAGAACCCGGGGAGTGTCGGAAAATTGATGGTCGCGCTCGCGACCTTCCAGGCGCTAGCCGATCTTCATCCGGACGACATTGCGGCGCGCGAAAATCTCCTGCGCACCCGCATGATCACCGCGGACATCTTCAGCGTCAGCGATCACCACACGGTCCCCTTCTGGAATCCAGAAACCGGGAACGTCTCGAAGCGCCCGATCAAGCAGGGCGACACTGCATCGCTGTGGACCTATCTGGACTGGATGATGTCGCCCAGTTCGAATTCTGCGGCGGCAATGATCCAGAAGAACCTGGTCTCGATGGCTCATTTCGGCAAACGCTTTCCGGTGCCTGCCGATGAAGAACAGAGATTCTTCGACGAGACGCCCAAGAAGCAGCTGAGCGAGATCTTCCTGAAGGCAATCGAGGAACCGATCACCCGCAATGGCCTGGATCTCGAAGAGCTGCGCCAGGGCAGCTTCTTCACCCACGAGGGAAAGAAGCAGATCCCGGGCACCAGCAGCTACGCGACCCCACGCGCGCTGGCCAACTACACGCTCAAACTCGAACAGGGCAGGCTGGTCGACGAGTGGTCGAGCCGTGAAATCAAGCGGCTGATGTACATCACCGAACGGCGTATCCGTTATGGATCATCGGGCGTGTTGCGCCCGTCCGCGGTCTACTTCAAATCCGGCTCGCTCTACAGTTGCGCACCCGAAGAGGGCTTCGTGTGCAAGAAATACCATGGCAACACGCGTAACTACATGAATTCGGTGGCGATCATCGAGACTCCCGCCGGACAGGATCGGCTCTTCTACAGTGTGGCCGTACTGTCGAATGTCTTGAAGAAGAATTCCGCCGAGGACCACCGCGATCTCGCGCGGGCGGTCCACGGCATGTTGCTGAACGAGCACCCGCCGAAGCCGGTCCCAGCCGGCGCGCGTGCACCCGAGACCAGCTACGGAATCGGCTTCATCGGTTACGCGGAAGAGCGCCAGGAAATGCAACTGAAGCTGGAAACCCAGGAGGCACTGCTCGCGCTGGGATACGAAATCGGCGAGATCGACGGCGTGATCGGCAGCAGCACGCGGGGAGCGATCCGCAGCTTCCAGAAGACCCAGGGCGAAAAAGTCGACGGACAACCGTCCGCCGCGCTGCTCGACCAGATGCGCAAGGTTGCGCAGAGTCGGGGGTTGAGTCGGCCCGATCCCACACCCTGACCGCGCCACCGAGACCCTTCGGGCGCGGTTCGACCACCGCTCGCTCGCGA
>JAHEEJ010000163.1 GCA_024640705.1 Deltaproteobacteria bacterium | reverse complement strand
TCAGACTCGCCGCTCCACCCGCGACGGCGAGCCAATAGGGTTCCGGGTTTCCGAGAGCCCATAGGATGCCGCCACCGATCGACATGCCCGCATAGACTGCGATCCCCTCGATGAAGGCCCGTACCCGGCCGCGAAACCGCAGCGGAATGGCATTGCAGAGCAGCGCGCGGACCGGATTTGCAAGCGCGTTTTCGAGCATCTCTCCGTTCATGCGCGCGATCGCACCCGAAACGATGTTGTACTGATAGGCGAGCCCCGCAAAGCTCAACAACGTCAACGTCGGGTGGATGAGATTGGCGCTCGGCACGCCGAAGCGGCGAATCAGCCAGGGCGTGACCGACATCTCGATCGCGATTTCAATGGCGTTGGTGGCGGCGAGGAAAAGACCGATGAAGGCGGCCAGGGCTGCCGGATCCGGGAAGCGCTGGGAAAACGCGTCCAGCCACATATACCTCGCCACGACGAGCGCGAGGATCATGCCGATCGCCGAAACCAGCAGCGCGCCCCCGAGTTTCGAGGCGCGGACGTAGCGCAGCGCACCCTGAATGCCTTCGACCGAGGTCTCGTCCGCCTCTTCTAGGTCGATCGGCCCCCAGCTGCGCAATCGCGAGCGGCCGATGCGAATGACCGCGGCCGCGCCGAAGAGAAACAGCGCCCAGCCCGCGACGAGGCTTGCGGCGCCCGCAATTCCGGTCATCCCCGCGGCGACGAGCCCGCCGACTACGCCGCCGACGCTCGCTCCGATGGTGAACAGCGGAACGAGTCGCTTGCTGGCGACTGTGTCGAAGTAGTCGGCGGTGAATGTCCAGAGGTGATTGATGAAGATCGCCTGTGTGACGAAGAAAAAGCAGATCAGGAAGATCGAGATGCTTGGAATCTGGTACCAGATCCCGGCCGTCGCAGCCGTGAGAGCGATCCCCGCGCCGACCAGCATCTGAACGAAGAAGCCGTCGTTGCGAACATCACCCACCCGCATGGCGTACAACACGAATCCCAACACCGTGGAAGCCGATCCGCCGATGATCGTGATCGGTAGATATTCGATCCCGACCTCGGCCAGGAACAGCGCTTCCGCGCCCGTCAGCCCGAGCGTCTGGGCCAGGCTGATCAGGGCCGCCAGCTCCGCAAAGAACAGGAAGCGCGATCGCTCTTGCAAGCGAACATCGGGAAACAAGCGCCAGAAGAGGTTTTTCAGACCTTGCATCGGCGTCGACCGGCTCCTCGTGCGTTAGAGCAAAGCGCTACGGCTGGAACGCGATGGTTTCGCGATTGCTGAGGCCGTCACGGGAGCGCCCAGCATACCGCAACCGTTACCGCAGCCGATTTGCGCGCGAGCGTGATTGTCGCTGAACTTCGCTAGCCTTGTCGGCCGTGGAACACCATCCCGCACTGACTCTGGTGCTCGCCCTGGCTGTCGGCATCTTTGCCCAGTCGGTGTCGCGACACTTGCGAATTCCCGGGATCGTACTGTTGCTGCTGGTCGGTGCCGGCCTCGGCCCCGACGGGCTGGATTGGATCGATCCGCGTTCACTCGGCATGGGCCTGGTCGCGGTCGTCGAGCTCGCGGTTGCGGTGATCCTGTTCGAGGGAGGGCTCAATCTCGAGATCTCGAGATTGCAGCGCGAGCAGACGCCGATCCGGCGCCTCGTCACCTGGGGTGCGCTGATCACCCTGATGGGCGGGGCGCTCGCAGCGCGGTGGTGTCTGGATTGGTCCTGGATGCAGTCACTCGTCTTCGGGGGGTTGATCGTCGTCACCGGGCCCACCGTGGTGGGACCGCTGGTTCGAAATTTGAGACTGCGCCCGAGGGTCGCAACCGTGCTCGAAGCGGAAGGCGTCCTGATCGACCCGATCGGTGCAATTCTCGCCGCGTTGCTGCTCGGGATCGCCCTGACTGGAATCGAATCGGTCTGGGATGCACCGATGTTTCTCGCCATCAGCCTCAGCTTTGGGGCGATCGCCGGTCTGATTGCGGGCTTTGCACTCGCCTCCTTGCTTCGGGTCCGAAACCTCATCCCCGAAGGTTACGAGAACATCTTCGCCCTCTCCTATGTGCTGCTCCTCTATCAAGGTTGCGACGAGATCGTTTCCCACAGTGGGATTCTCGCCGTGACGGCGGCGGGTGTGGTGGTCGGAAATCTGCGCACGCGGGTCGACCGCAACCTGCGCGAATTCAAGGACCAACTCACGGTTCTGCTGATCGGGCTGCTCTTCGTCTTGCTGGCTGCGGACGTGAGATTCGAAGATGTTCTCGCGCTGGGTTGGAAGGGGCTCGGGGTTGTCGGGCTGCTCGTACTCATCGTTCGCCCGCTCAACGTCGCTCTTTCGACGCTGGGATCCGAGCTGTCCCTTCGCGAAAGACTCTTCGTTTCGTGGATCGCCCCGCGCGGGATCGTGGCCGCTGCAGTGGCGTCGGTCACGGCAACCGCACTCGAGAGTCAGGGCATGGCGGGCGGCCCGGAGCTGCGCGCGATGGTGTTCCTGTGCATTGCCGGGACCGTCCTTCTGGCGGGCCTCACCGGGGCCCCGGTGGCGGCTCTGCTGAAGGTGAAACTTCCCGGCCGCGATGTGGTTGCGATCCTCGGCGCACAGGGGTTGGGGCTCGAACTCGCGATTCAGCTCAGAAACGGTGGCATTCCGGTGGTCTTCCTCGACGCCAATCCCTGGAACTGCCGCCGCGCAGAAGAGTCGGGCTTTCAGGTCGTCTACGGCGATGCGCTGCAAGAGAGAACCCTGCAGCGCGCGCGTTTCGAGAACGTCGGCAGCGCAATTGGTCTGACGCCGAATCAGATGTTGAACAGCCTTTTTGCGAGCCGCGCCCGAGAGGTCTTCGGTGTTCCGCGCAGTTATGTGGCGGTCATCAACCCCGAAGCCGGCCTCGCGCCAGAGCTGGTCGAGCGCGAGCAGGTCGTCGTTCTGTTCGACGGTGCCCACGATGTCGAGCGCTGGGATGTCCGCGCGCGTCATGACGAACTCGAAGTCAGTTACTGGAAGTACGGCGGCGTACCAGAACCGGATGCCGGTGCCGATGAGGCTGCTGGTGCGGCTCCGAAGGCCGGCGAGCGATTCGCAATCCTCTCGATCCTGCGCGGCAAGAAGGTCATGCCGATGCACGCGGGCCTTTCATTGCAAGCCGGCGACATTGCAGCGGTGGCCATCCACAGCGAGGAGCGTGACAGCGCCGAGGAAATCCTGACCGCCTGGGGCTGGGCGCCCACCGAGCCCCCCGAGGCGACACCCATCGCTTGACAGTCGGATCGCGCGCCGGCGATCCAGTGCACTACGAGCTGGGAGCTGGCTTCCTCATTCGTCGGCTCCCATTTCGAGTCCCACCTCGGTTGATTGCACTGAATCGTGAAGCAAGTTCCCCCGCTGGCCGCAAAGAACAGCGCGATCTCTCTAGCAGAAACATCTCGAATCTCTGATGAGATCTGACCATGTACACAGTCGAGCAGAGTCGGAGGCTACGGGGTCTCGTTCAACTGTCCGGAAAGGAATAGAGACTGTTCGAGCGTTTTGAAGAACTTCTGATACATCTCGGGGTCTTCGACCGCCCTGATTGCGTACTGGACACTCGCTCGTACCAGGGACCGGGTTTCTTCCTTCGGCCGTACGGTTATGGTCATGCGGGTGAGGTCGTATCGATAGTTGAAAGGACCCCAGGTTCGAAAATTGGTATTGAAGATGATGAGTTTGTCGGTCGTGTACAAATAATAGGTCGGATCGGCTTCCGGTTTGTCGTCCTTGCGGAACAGCTTCTTTCCTGAAATCACTCCCAGATCCTCGTCCAGCACATCGATGTCGAAGTACAGATCCTGCATCGCGGCGACCGCGGCATCCATGATCTTGAGCTTGTCCGTTGTATCGAAGACGCGAGATTGAATGGATCGCAATCGGACCTGACTTCTATCCGACATCAGAATCTGACTCTCCGAGTTCATCTGAAGTGCAGAGCCCGATTGGTGCGCACATCCCTGGAACATCAAGCCCGCGAAGAACACCGGGATCGCGTGCCGCACGATTCTCTTCAGCAGGGTCCAGAGATCCATTGTTTTCGGGTGACTCCTGTTTCTAGCGAGCAGATCTCATAAGAGCGCGATTTGCGAGCATCAATTCTCTGGTGATGCGTTTGGAACTCGTGTCAACTGGTAATGAAGAGGGACTTCTCGACCGCGATGAAGAAGTTCTGATAGACCTTTGGATCCTCGATGGGTTGAGTGTTGAACAAGGCATTGACGCGAACCTCGTTCTGTTCGGTTCCCTTGCTTCGCACGGTTACCGTCAGTTCGACGAATCCGCCTGCTGCGAATTTTCCGGCGGTCACCAACCCCATGGGCGCGTTGGCCCGCTCGATGATGAAACCGAGATCCTGCAAGGCGGAAACTACACCCCTCACTACCTTGTCCTTGCTCTCGATGTCGAATGTCCGGGTTTGATGGCTGCGGATCTTCATCTGGGCTTCGGAGAGCGCCAATAGGTCTTCGGGAGGCCCCTTGGGTCCGGCGCAGGCCTGAACGAAGAAGCACGAGAACAACGCCAACAAGACGTAACGGCTGCTCACTTCAAGTCCTCCCCTCAAATTTCATGAGCTTCGAGAAACAGCCCCTTGGACAACTTTGCGAAAAACTGCTGATAGATCTTCCCGTCGGAGATCATTTCCATCCGGCTCGCTCCCGGTGGGATGTAAAGATTTCCGCTCTGGCCATCTCCCTTCCACAGTGTCCGGTGGAAGGAAATGCGAACCGAGTAACGAGAGTCGTCGCCATCCAGTGGGCGGGTCGCCAGTGTCGCGCCAATCTGTTGGTGCAGATCGACGGGCATGAGATAGATGGTGTTGGCCCCGGCGACTAACCCTGCCGAACTCACGATGAGAATCGCAACCTGCCAGAACTCCTGCCAGAACTCTCGTGCACTCCGTTCCTTGGTGGCCCGAAGTACACCCATCTCCACCTCGCTCTCTTCGATCTGAAACCCCAGGTCCTGCAGGACGGCCGCGGATGCGGAAAGCAGTTCCTTTTCGTTGGTCGTCTCGAAGATGCGGGTCTGTAGAGCCCTGTTTCTCAGCGACTCCGGCGTCAACTGAAAAAAGACCTCGGGTTGAATCGCTTGAACGCACCCCAATAGGAACGTCGCGTAAGCGAGCGAGATGCAGAGAGCGATAGCCTTGGGGTTTTGGCTCTTCTGGAGGAGCGAACTAGAACTGCGTGTAGTTGTACGCAAAGTCTCTCACCCTTTTTTGCTCATCGTATTTGATGATGATGGTGAGGGTCTTTTGAGTCGTCGTACTTTCCTTTTGTTTGCTCTCGCCTCCAAAAATGATGATCGTACCGCCGATCGAATTGGAAGTGTCCACGCGGTTCGAGGAAACCTTGTCGTAGACCCACACCTCGCGCCGCTGCTCGTCGGTGGTCACTATGTTGGGCGATCCGAGAACGGCCACGACGTCGGATGCAGGCATTCCGATCTTGATCTCTCCCTGAACCGTGCCAACCGTCAGATTTCTCGCGTCCCCGTCCGGACCTGCATTGGTCGGATGAGTGCAACCGGACGCAACGAGCATGTTGACCAAAGACGCAAAGATGATGAAGAGAAATTTCTTGCTCATCTGACACAACCTCCCAAGTACTCGAGAAATACCGTGATCGATCGAAGGTACTGCCTGCGCTTTGGCCCATGACAGATAGTCGAGATCCGATCTGCCAAGACGGGCCGTAGGGGGCTCCCAGGGAACATGGCATCAGCACGCTAGCTATACGCCCGCCCCGCCGGCGTGTCAATACGTTCAAGAACGACTCGTTCTATTACATATCAGTAATGTGACAACATATTCTTGCGACATCAATCAACAAGACAGGATTCCGACCGTACGTCGTCAGGCCTTGATAGGCACTTTGGCTGTCTTTCTGGGCTTTCAGGTCGTCTGTGGCGCTGCGCTGCAAGAGAGAACCCTGCAGCGCTCGCGTTTCGAAAACGTCGATAGAGCAGTTGGCCTGACGCCGAATCAGATGTCGAGCAGTTCCTTGCGAGCCGCGCCCGTGAGGTCGTTCGTGTTCTGCGCAGTTAGGTGGCGATCATCAATCCCGAAGCCGGCCTCGCGCCATGATGAACTCGAAGTCGGCTACTGGGTGTACGGTGGCGTACCGGAGCGGGATGCCAATGCCGAAGAGGCTGGTGGCTTGACAGTCGGATCGCGCGAGCGATCATGTGTACAACTGGCCGAAGCCGACTTTCTTGTTCGTCGGTTTCCATTTCGGTTCCTACCTCGGTCGGGGATGGGAATTCTGATTCGCTGATTCGCTGATTCGCTGATTCGCTGATTCGAGTTGGACCTCTGCATCGGGCGCATCCCGATCTCCGCAGGAGGGCCACCGACGTGAAATTCGGCAATAGACTATTCGTGATAGGCGTGCTGTGCGTCGGTGTCGCCGTGACCGCTCGAGCTGGAAACCAGCTCTTCGAAGGCTCATGGACCGTCAAGGCGTTTGGCAACGAGCGCACGGGTGGGACCGGTGAGTCGGAGTTCTACTCGGTGTTTGGATTACCGCAGGGCATCCAGTGCAACCCCAATCAGCCGCGCTGCCCCTATGAATCGACACCCACGGATGGCAGCGGAAATTTTGCGCCGCTCGGGGGATACGTGGAATACGGGTTGTTCTGTGCACCCTGGTACAACTGGAGGGGCAATGGGACCAGCATGCGGCCCCGAAACGGATGGGTCGGCTATTCCACTAGCCATTGCTACACGGGAATGTGCGGAATGCCGATTCCTCCTCTCTATCGAAACCCGAAGTTTTTTACATCTGGCGGTCAACCGAATGCTACTTCCTGTACCGCGATCAGCACGGGAGTGACCCCGGGTGGCAAGGGCCTCGTCCAGGCGGGCCACCCGGTAACAGGTCGATGGGGCGCCGCCACGACAGGCACCCAGAAAGGTGGATTCAGTTTCGCCGCAGCCCCAAGGGATCACGCCGCCGGTCTCCGGACGACGGGGCAAGTTGGCGAATTTGCAGCGATCTACCCCTACGTGTACAGCTACACGTACGCGACACTGCGCAATGACGAGGGGGCGTTCGGTCCGGGCAACGGGCTAGGCGCTCTCAATCGCGACTTTTATAACCAAAAGGGCACTGTTGTCATCGCGAACATCAGTGTGAAACAAGGCAGCGCGAAGTTCGGCGGAACCATGCGAATGCTGGGCGCCTTGACGAGCAAGACCTGCTACTACCGCAATGGTGGTTGCTCGCTAGGCTCGAACGATTGGCGCTACGACGCGGTCGGCGCACCTGTTTGCACGTTGTCGAGCGCCTGCACCATGACCTTAGTGGCTCACGATAGGACGTACTTCTACCACACGGCCCTGATGCAGACGAGCACGATCTATGTAGAGGGATTGCGCTTTCCGTGGACAACGGGGAGCGTAACCGTAACCGCCACTGGGCGAGGCCCACACAGAACAGTCCACTACGCGAATGGCTTCGACAACCGCAACACCGCCACGCCCAGCGGCAGAGGCACGATTCAGCTCGTTTCGCCAGTGCTCACACGCTGGCTTCAACCCGCGGCAAATTACGAGACCGGCGGAATCGGGATTCTCAAAATCAAATTCATGCCGGAACCGCACGCGTGGGCAATGCTGATCGCGGGTGTCACGTTTCTCGGCGTAGGCCACCGCATGCGCAGGCGTTGATTATTCCGCGCACTCCTGTGCGGGAGTGGGTTGCCCGGGCCCGGTGACGGGAGGCCATCTGGCTCGAACCCATGTCGCCCGATCGCCTCCCGTCACCGAACCCGAGTGGCATCTTTATGGATCGGATCGCCGATTGAGGTGGTGTTCCTCACGCACCGGCAATCCACTTCGCTGGGGAGTCGGGGGGAAGGGGTGTGAGCGACATGGGGTCGGAGCGAATACCCCTTCCCCCCGACTCCCCAACGAGCACCGCCC
>JAHEEJ010000162.1 GCA_024640705.1 Deltaproteobacteria bacterium | reverse complement strand
CTCGTCCCCGGATGCGCGCGGCGAGGTGCTCTACTTCGAGGAAAACCGCCGCACGGCCCTCGATCTCTACCGCAACAGCATCGTCCACTACCTCGCCGCACCCAGTTTCCTCGCGCGGCGCCTGTTGTCCGATGCCTCCTTGGATGAGCTGCGCAGCGATCTTGCCTACTGGTTGGATCTCTTCTACTACGAGTTCTTCACGCCGCGCGGCGAGGTGCTCGCCGCCCACTTCGACGCGTTCATCGACCATTTCGAGCGCGTGGGCTGGATCGAGCGGAGCGAGCGGACGCTTCGGCCTACGGGGATGGGCGTGGACAATTTCGAGTTTCTCGCCGCGCAGACCCAGGGTTTGATCGACGTCTACTACGCGACCGCCGGCGGGGTTCTCTCGATGGAGGGCCCCCTCACCCCCAAGGAGCTGCTCAAAGCCGCGCAGGAGCAACTCAACCGGGCCGAGATCCTCGGCGAGGTCGCCGCCGGGCATGAGGTGGTGAGTGAAACGACCTTCATGAACGCGCTCGCGCAGCTGGAGCGCTACCGAATCATCCAGCGGGATCCGGAGGCATCGGGCAAGGAAGTGCCCTTCGAGCGAGGGCAGGCTTTCGAAGATCTCGCAGATCTGAAGGAGCGTCTGGCGTTCGCGCTCACCGATCGTTAGGCTCCGCGTCCCCATGGAACCGATCGACGCAATCGACTTCGAGAAGGCGGGTGGCCTGGTCACCGCGATCACCCTCGACGACGCCACCGGCGACGTGTTGATGGTGGCGTATATGAATGCCGATTCGTTTCGCAAGACGCTCGAACTCGGCGAGGTCGTCTACTGGAGCCGGTCGCGCAAGTGCCTCTGGCACAAGGGCGAATCGAGCGGCAACACGCAAGTCGTCAAGAGCATCCAGATCGACTGTGACGGCGACGCCGTGGTGCTTCGCGTGGAGCAGCGCGGCAACGCGGCCTGCCACACCGGCAAGCGCAGCTGCTTCTATCGCAAGCTCGAGGGTGGCGACTGGGTCGATGTGGGCGAGCAGATCTTCGACCCCAAAGAGGTATACGGTTCATGAGTCCGCGTTCGAAGAAGATTCTCCGACTGGGTCTCCCCAAGGGCAGTCTCCAGGAGACGACGCACCAGCTGTTTACGCGCGCGGGTTTCCTGCTGCGGATCCCGGAGCGCTCGTACTATCCGAAGATCGATGATCCCGAGATCGAGTGCATCCTGATCCGGGCGCAGGAGATGGCGCGCTACGTCGACCAGGGTGTGCTCGACGCCGGCATCACGGGGCTCGATTGGACGCTGGAAAATCGCGCCAAGGTGAAGGAATTGGCGGATCTGAAGGCGCCGTGGCCCAACTACGGGCAGGTTCGCTGGGTGGTCGCCGTCAAGAACGACTCCAAGATCCACAAGCCGAAGGACCTCGAGGGCAAGCGCATCGCGACCGAGGTGATGAATCTTTCGAAGCGCTACCTGAAGTCCCACGGCGTCAAGGCGGAGGTGGAGTTCTCCTGGGGAGCGACCGAGGTCAAGCCGCCGGTGCTCGCCGACGCGATCATCGACGTGACCGAAACGGGTTCGAGTTTGCGCGCCAACGACCTGCGGATCCTCGACACGGTCGTCGAGAGCACGCCGCGCTTCATCGCCAACCCAGAATCCTGCACGGATGCCTGGAAGATGCGCAAGATGGAGCGCCTCGTGATGGTCTTGATGGGCGCGATCCACGCGGCGGATCGCGCCGGCTTGATGATGAATGTGCCGGCCGCCTGCCTCGAGAAGGTGCTCGCGTTGCTGCCCGCGCTGGCGACGCCGACGATCTCGCCGCTTTCCGACAAGAACTGGGTTGCGATCAACACCGTGATCGAGGAGAGAATCGTCAAGGATCTCTTCCCGCGTCTATCGGAGGCCGGTGCGCGCGGGCTCGTCGAGTACCCACTGAACAAGATCATCGAGTAACGCTTGCCTGGGCTCTTCCGGAGACTGGCCGCGACAGTCCCCGATTACACGAGTATCGCCTGGCACGGTCTGGTGTCGCCCCGTGTGGGCAAGCGCGAATCGGTCGCCGTATCCCAGGCGGTGATTCTGGCCGGCGAGCGGATCCTGCTCGCGGTCCGGCGCGACCTGCGCGGTTGGGAGCTCCCGGGCGGTCACGTCCAGGCCGGGGAATCGTCCGAAGCCGCGTTGATTCGCGAAGTCCGCGAAGAGACCGGGCACGAGATCGCGATCGACCGCTTCGTGGGCACCTACGCCCGAACGGGCTTCCGACCGCATACGGCCTCGGTGTTCAGCTGCGGGGTTGCGGGCGGTGAACTGCGCCCGAGCTACGAAACCCCGGTGGTTCGCTGGTTCGATCTCGCCGCGCTGCCCGACACGCTGTTCCCGTGGTTTCGCGAGCCGCTCGCGGATGCGCTCGCCGCGAACCCCGAGCCGGTTTCGCGCTGCACCTATCAGGGAGTGGCGGCGGTCTGGGCGGGCTTCAAGATCGATCTGCGAATGCGACTTTCGGACGACCGGGCGGGGCTGTCGGAGTAATCGAATCGTCTCGGTGCGCTCGAGTCCGGGGCCGGCGGAGGTCACTCCGCGAATGGCTCGCGCGCCAAGGTAACGGCCGGCTTGCGAGGGTGATGCTCGACAGTTGCGTGTTGGTTTGACGCGTCCGAGGGCGCGCTGCGCTTGATTTCGCTGCGCGACCTCCGCCGGCCCCGGACTCGAGGCGGTGGATTTACCTGGTGGTTGGTGACCGCGCAATCGGGCTGCGCGCTCTAGCGCTGACCTTCGCGCAGGCCGCTGGCTTCCCACTCCTTGCTGAGTTGCTGGAGCTTGCGGGAGAACTCGTCGAATTCGTCGTCGAAGGAGAGGATGATTTCGGTGGTGCGCGGGATGTCGTCGCCGTTGAGCAGGCCGCGGTAGCGGTTGAGGTTGGCGAGGATGGCTTCTGCGACCTTCAGGGCGCGCTTCTCGGTCTTGATCAGCGGCGACTGCAGGGTGTAGACGTTGTTGCGGCCCCAGAGGCTTTCGTCTCGGACGATGGCGATCTCGCGGTAGAGGCTGTTGATCGGGTCGAAGTTGTATTCGACGCGCACCTCTTTGAAGATGTCGGTGTTGCCGGTGTAGAAGCCGCGCTCCTTCTCGACCTTCCCGAGCTGGCGACAGCGCGGGCAGTAGAAGGTGTCGCCGTGGTTGAGCAGGAAGACGCCCTTGGCGTAATCCTCGCAATCGGTGTTTTCGCAGTACCCGACGCCGCGCTTCATCTTGGTCATCCCCTTTTTTGGGCCGCCTCCCGGAGCGTGTTTCCCTCCGGGCGTAAATCACAGACCACCAGCCATCGCTGGCTCGTGCTGATAGACCTCGCAAACTCCGTGCCGCAGCGTCTGCTGCACGGTGGTTTCACGAGCGGCGAGGGCCGGTTAGGGCGCGGTTCCGCCTGTCCATTGCGTGTGTGCGAGGCGTCTCAGAGCCGTCGGTCGTCGAGTTACGCGGTCCACTTTGGGTACCGCGCTTCCTCCAGCTGCCGATCCGGCCGGATGGCGCGCAACTTTTGTCACCCCCGAGGCCAAAAGACCCCGAGCGCACACGCTTCCCCTCTGGGGGATGGGTAAGCGGGTTGCCTCCAATGTGAAAAAAACCGTACTTCCAGACGCAGGTTTATCCTATATGTGCTTATAGTCCCGCCGCCCGTGGCTTGTCAAGCCAGATCTGATGGGTGCTGCGGCGCCAGTCGACCCGAACCGCTAGAAACCCTCGTCACTGTCCCATTCGGCCGCATTGGCGTTCGCTGCGATCCGCTTGTTCTCGAGGTCGACCCGCAGCAGGACCAGATGGAGCATGGCGAGCAGGGCGGTGAAAACCCCCGCCGCGAATGGCCAGCCCATCCCGGTCCCGAGGCTTCCGCGCTCGAGGTTGTTGGGGTGCATGGCGGCGCCGCCGAACAGCTGGATCGCAAAGTAGTTCAGCGGAATGACGGCGAGGCCGGCGATGCCGTAGACGGCCGCAAAGCGCGCGGTTCGCGTGCTCCCCTCCGTGAAGCTGCGCAGCAGCAGGTAGGCGAGGTAGATGAACCAGAGCAGGAGCGTCACGGTCAATCTCGGATCCCACGCCCACCAATGTCCCCAGGTCCCCTTGGCCCAGATCGGTCCGGTGACGAGCCCGAGTGTGCAGAAGAGCACACCGACTTCTGCGCCCGCGACCGCCACGCGGTCGAAGCGCTCATCGTTCTTCCAGAGATAGAAGGCGCCGCAAACCGCGGTCACCGCGAAGCCCGCATAGGCGGCGAACCAACACGGAACGTGTACGTAGAGGATCTTCTGGATCAGGCCCTGAACGGAATCGAGGGGCGCCGAATAGACGAGGTACGCCCAGATCGCGATGGAGAGCGCGAGCACCGCGCTGGTGATCGTCAGCGCGCGGCTGATGCCGGGTGATGTCGAGGTCGGTTCTTGATTTGAAACCGCGTGGGTCATGGGCTCTACTCGTCGAGAACGAAGTCGGAAAGAATGAACGAGACTATCAGATAACTCGCGTCCGTCACGATCAGGAACTGGATGGGTTCGAACGCGACGGAGCCGGTTTCGAACAGCGAGTTGGTGGCGCGCGCTGCGGCGATCAGCACGGGTGTGTAGAAGGGGAGCGCGAGGAGCGGAAGCATGACTTCGCGCAGTCGGGTCCGCACCGCGACGGCTGCGAAGAACGTCCCCACCGAGCAGAGGCCGAGCGAACCGAGCGCGACCACTCCGATCAGCTCGAGCGCGATCGGCATCAGATTCATCTCGAAGACGAGCGCGAAGATGCAAGCGGTCACCGCTTGCACGAACCCGAGAATCAACAGATTCGCGATGGTCTTCCCCAGCAGCACCCAGCCCCGATCCACGGGCGCGCGTGCAAGCCCCTCGATGGCGTCGTTTTCGAGTTCGATCGCAAACGATCGGCCGAGGCCGAGCAGCGCCGCGAAGACGTAGGCGACCCAGAGCAACCCCGGCGCGTAGGCGCGGGTTGCGGTCGTCGCGCCGCCGGGCAGCGAGAAGTGGAAGATCACGACCATCAGCATCGAGAAGAGCAGCATCGCGATGGCGCGGTCGCGGCTGCGCCATTCGGTCAGCAGGTCCTTCCAGAGCACGGCGAGTAGCGCGTTCACGCCACGTCCCGGTCCGAGGCCGCCGTATAGGCGTTCTCGAGGGTGCTCGGATCGAGGTCGCCGCCGGACTCGCGGTGCACGATCCGGCCGCGCCGCAGCACGACCGCAGCATCGGCGAGTCTCGCCGCGAGCGTCACGTCGTGGGAAACCAGCACCAGCGTGCGGTCCTTTTGGCGCAGCCCCAGCAACCGCTCCACGAGTCGATCGGAAGCGGTGCGATCGAGACCGGTAAACGGTTCGTCGAGCAGCACGATCTCGGGATCGTCGATCAGGCCGACCGCGATCGAGAGCCGCTGCGCCATCCCGCGCGAAAAGCCGCCGGTGCGGCGGTCCGCGGCGCGAATCAGGCCCGCCTCGGCGAGTTGTTCTTCGACGCGCGCGCCCGCATTCGACACGCTGCGGAGTCGGGCGGCGAAGAACAGGTTCTCCCTCGCGGTGAGTTCGGGGTAGAGCCCCGTCGCGTGGCCAATGAAGCCGACCCGGGCGCGCGAGGTCCGGTGGTGGGCCGTTTTGCCGCCGACTTCGATGGATCCGCTGCTCGGTCTCGCGAGGCCCGCGATCAAGCGCAGCAGCGTCGATTTTCCCGCGCCGTTGGGGCCGAGGATGGCCATCGTCGATCCGGTCGGGATCTCGAGATCGATTCGATCGAGTCCGACGGTGCTCCCGAAACGTTTTTCGAGTTCGCGGGCGACGACCGCAGTCACACCGGCGCGGCCTCATCCACCGATTCGGGTCCCTCGAGTGACGCGCCGCATTGGGAGCAGAAGCGCGCATCGGCTCCGCGCTTGGCGCCGCAGCCAGGGCACGCAGCATTCGGCGCAGGGACGGCGGCGACTTCGGCGGTATCGGTGACTTCGGCGGCCCCGGCCGCGTCCGCGAGCGCGGCGCGCTCGACTCGGAGCAGCTCCACTGCTTCGGCGCGCAGTTCCTGACGCATCGAGCGATGATCCTCTTCGGAGATCTTGCCGATTTCGAAATCCTCGTCGAGGCCGCGGATCGCCGCGAGCACGGACCCCCGCTGGTCCGCGGCGCGGCTCGCAGCCGACGACGGCACGCTCGCCTCTCCTCCCTCTTGCCGCAGCGGAGCGATCAAGAAGCCAATCGCGAGGGCTGCGGCCGCGAGCGTAATGCCCGTCGCGATGGGTCGGGGGATCGACCTGCGCGCTTCGAGCGGCTGCAGTCGAAGTTCGACGGGCTCGCCGGCCGCGATTTCGAAGGCTTCGAGGTGGAGGTAGCTGCGGTCCGAGGTGCGGATCGGGCGCCGATTGTGCAGTCGGTCCGTTTCGATCACGAGCCCCGTGTCGGCGACCATGACCGACAGCAGCGGCACATCGAGTGGCATCACCTGCCGGAACACGGGATCGTCGCGGTCGATCGGAACCAGGAAGCGCAGCGTGAGACGGTTCTCACCGACGCGCAGCGGGCCGTGAACCGCGAGTGCGCCGGAAGGATCGCGGGAGACACCCATTCGGAGCGTCTCGGAAGAGAAACGGAGATCGCCTGCACCTTCGGGCAGAAGGATGCAGAGCAGCGGTGCGCCGGATGTGGAAACGAGTGGCGCATTGCCCGCGACGGCGAGTGTATGTTCCTCGTCGACGGTGAATGCCGCCCCGTCGTGTTCGAGCCAGATGCGAGATTCGAACACGGAGACCCGCTCGGCGGCGTTGGCCGCCTCGGGGATTGCGACACCAATCGCGATCGAATCGCCGGGCTGAAGCGCCGCGTCAGCGGACCCGCTTCGCGTCAGCGTCGGTCCTCCCGGGCGATTGACGAGAACCAGACGACGCGCACCCGACGGAAAGCTGCGTTGCATCTCGAACACCGAGCCGAGCTTGGGGAGCCCGTAGCTGAACTCGAGTTCCTGCTGGCCCGGGCGCAGCGGGCCCCAGAACGCCACCGTGTCGCCTTCCACGATCAGGTCATCTCCGATCCTCGACTGCAGATTGTTGGCGCCCGCGGGCAGCGCCACGCGCAGGATCGGCTCGCGGGCTTCGCGTTCGGCTTCAGGGATGTAGAGGGTCCGGCTGCCGGGGTTCTCCAGCCGGTGCGACTCGCGGACTGCGAGGTCGACGCAGTTCTCTTGAAGCTCGATCTCGACTTCGCCGATCCTGGTTTCGCTCGTGTCAGAGGACGTGTCGGCGACAGGCAGATCGAGTTGGCGCTCGACTTCGCCGGCTTCGAACGAAAAGCGCAAGCCGAACGGAATGTCGGCATAGCTGGTGCCGAGCAGATAGACGGTCGCAGGGTCGTTTTCGATCGACTCGAACGCGAAACCGCCCGTCACATCCGTCACCGTCCCACGCAGACCCGGCACGCCGTCACTCGGCAGCGCGTAGAGGACGACGGTGAGCCCGCCAACGTTCGCCGACTCCTTCTCGTGAACCACCCGGCCTCGAATCGCAGCCGGCCCTGCCCGAACGTCCGCGACCGAATCGATCGCTTGCTGGGCCATGCCCGGGAAGCTTCCGGACAGCGCCGACGGTTCTACTGCGCCAGCGGAGGCAACCATGGTTGTGAGCATTGCGAGCGCCGCGATCCATCGCATCGACTGCATCATCCGTCCTGGGTCTCCCGGGCCCGATCCGGGTGTGGCCACATCACGAGCACCGAGCCGAACACGAAGACGTAGCCGCCGATCCAGATCCAGTTGACCAACGGATTGCGGTAGACCTTGAACGTCGCCGAGCCGTCGGATTCGATCGCGGTGAGCGTGACGTAGATATCCTCGAGCGCGTTCGAGTGGACGGCGGGGATCGATGCGGGCTGCTGCTCGAGCCAGTACATGCGCTTTTCGGGCACCATCACGCCGATCGGTTTGTCGCCGCGGTAGATCGCGAGTCGCGCCACCGCTCCGCCGTAGTGCTGCTTGGGGATCGCGT
>JAHEEJ010000161.1 GCA_024640705.1 Deltaproteobacteria bacterium | reverse complement strand
ACCACATCGCAGTCGATCCGGTACTCGCCGGGGCCGTTTCGATCACCAAGACGACACCTTCGCAGAACGTCAGCCGCGGGCAGCTCGTGCCCTACGAGATCAACGTTCGCAACACGCTCGGCACCACCCTCGACCAGCTCAGCATCATCGATCGCTTCCCGGTCGGTTTCCGTTACGTCGAGGGTTCGGGGCGAATCGACGGCGCCCCGATCGAGCCGACCGTCGATGATCGCCAGCTCGTATTCGGCAATGTGACGATCGACCCCTTGAGCGAGAGGACTCTGCAGCTGCTGCTTGCGGTGGGCGCTGGAGTAACCGACGGCGAGTATGTGAATCGCGCCTATGCGATCAGCGACCTGAGCGGCCTGGCTGTTTCCGGCAATGCCTCCGCCACCGTTCGCCTCGTACCGGACCCCAGCTTCGACTGCACCGATGTGATGGGCAAGGTCTTCAACGACTCGAACCAGAACGGGCAACAGGATGCTGGAGAACTCGGCCTTCGAGGTGTGCGGCTCGTGACCGCGCGCGGACTGATCGCGACGACCGATCAGCACGGCCGTTTCCACATCACCTGCGCGGTCGTGCCCAACGAAGATCGCGGCAGCAACTTCGTCTTGAAGCTCGACGACCGAAGCCTGCCGAGCGGTTACCGGCTGTCCACCCGGCAGTTGCAGGTGAAGCGGGCAACCCGGGGCAAGGCGCTGCGCTTCAACTTCGGTGCATCGATTCACCGCGTCGTCGGACTCGATATGGCGGACGCCGTATTCGAACCGGACTCCACCGAGATGCGTCCGCAGTGGAAGCCTCGAATCGAGTTGCTGCTCGCGGAACTCCAAAAAGCTCCGGGCATTCTTCGCCTCTCGTACGTCGCCGACGTCGAGGACGCAGGGCTCGTCGACGACAGGCTCGAATCAGTCCAGAAGCAGATCGCCGAGGCGTGGAAGGATCTGGGCGGCTACGAGCTGACGATCGAACCGGAAATCTTCTGGCGGCGCGGCGCCCCGCCGGAGAGCAGGTGATGCCCATGGTCAAACATGTCGGCCTGATGCTCGCGTGGCTCCTCTTGGCTCCTTCGCTAGTCGAAGCCGCCGAAGTCGTAAAGACCACACCCGGAAGATCGGTTGAGCGAAACCTGTCGAGCGAGTTCCCGAGCACGCTCTGGGCACGCGATAACGAACAAGTCGAAACCGAGTCAGGGGACGAGATCGCGGAGCGAGATGTGCTGACGCAGAAGGCGGAGACGGTGAAGCTCCGGAACGTCGTGCCGCCGATTCAATTCGAGTCGGGGATCGCCGACATTCCCGCGAGCTACATCGACCGGCTGCGCGGTGTTCTCGACAGCATGCGGCACCTCGACAACGTCCGACTGCACATGGTCGGACACGCCGATGATCAACCCCTGTCGAGCAGCTTGTCGGGAGTCTACGGGGACAACGCCGGACTCTCCCGCGAGCGTGCCGGCGAAGTCGCGGAGTTCGTTCAGACGGCGCTCGGCCTTCCGCCCGAGTCCATCTCGTTCGCGTGGGCGGGCGACACCCAGCCAGTCGCATCGAACGACACGGCCGAGGGCAGGGCGCAGAATCGGCGCGTCGAGGTGGAGGTCTGGTACGACGAGTTCCACGAAGAGACAAAGACCGAGGAGGTGGTGATCTCGCAGGATGTCAAGCGGGTCAAGGTCTGTAGAACGGAGACGGTCTGCAAGCTTCGCTACCGCGAGGGCCATGCACACCGCGCGCGGGTGAAGAACCTGGTGGCGCCGCTCCACCTCGTCGACGAGAGTTTCGAGGTCCCGGCAGATTTCGTCCGGCAGGTGGGCGAAGCGCTCCACAACCTGCGCAACAAGCAGAATGTAACGGTCAAGTTCATCGGATTCACCGATGACCTTCCGCTCGACGAAAGGGCCGAGCGCATCTACGGCACGCAGCTCGCGCTGTCGAAAGCGCGCGCTCTCCGGGTCGCGCTGGCGATGAAGGATGCACTCGACCTGCCGACTGCGGCGATTGCCAGCGACGGGCGCGGAGCGAGCGCGCCCCTCGCTTCGAACGAGACCGAGAGGGGCCGTGCGCTGAATCGGCGGATCGAAGTGGAGTTCTGGCATGACGATCCCTTGCAGGAGCTTTCCGATGAGCCGCAGCTGTGCCCCGATGCGGCTGCCGCCGAATTGGTGACCAAGGTCTACGATCCGCCGTGGGGAAGGATCCCGACCATTCAGCTCGAAGGCGGCCGGCCGGTGATTCCATCCGGCTATGCCGCTCAGCTGCAGCGCGCCATGGGAGACGTCGCGGACAAGACCCACGTTCGGCTGCGCTTCATCGGCTATACGAACAACGAGCGACTCGATCGACGTACGGCGCTGGTGTATGACGACGACGTCGGACTCTCGGTTTCGCGCGCCCGGCGCACGATGGGGATGATCCAGTCGCAACTCGAACTCGGCGACGCGCAGGTGGAGCACGAAGGCCGCGGTTACGTCCAATCGAACGACGTGGTGAATGCGGGCTTCATCCAGGGCGACACCGCATACGTCGCGGTCGAGGTGGTCTACGACGAGCTGGCATTGCTCGACGATCTCGAAGGCGTCGAGATCACGCCGATCTCGCGCGAGTTGACGCCGAAGGACCCGCTGGCGCTCAATCTCATGCACATCACCGTCGACGGTGTTCCGATCGACGACCCCGCCAGGAGTTCCTCCGACGTTCAGCGCTGCACCGATGTCGCGCTGGAGCGGGCGGATATCGAATTTGGATTCGACGGCCTCGAGTCGGAGCGGCGGCTCAGCGTGACCTCGCAGCCGGCTTCGCTGCCCGTTCGAGCGTCAGAAGGTGGATTCACGGCGGAATTGCCGCTGCACTTCAAGATGTACACGAATTACCCCCACTTCATCGAGCGAGCAGAAGTTCGGATTTTCGAGCGGGCCGAATCCGTGCGCGCGGAGCCCCTGGCCGTGGTGGTTCTCGGGCCAACTGGCGTCGGCGAATGGCAGCCCGCCAGCATCGAGGCCTTCACGGCTCCGCGGCGCGAGCTGAAGTACGTGCTGCGCGTCTACGACGAGCAGGGTCGCTTCGATGAGACGGCGCCTCAATCGCTCTGGATGATCAGCGAACAGCAGTCGGGCGATTCGATGCGCGCGAGCCGAGTGGCAACCGGTCCGGACGAGACATCGCGGAGCGCTGCGCTCCTCGCTGGTTACGGTGAGAGCGAGCTGGTCACCCGAGACATTCCGTTCGGAAACGTCGGTACCGTCAAGGTGGAGGGTGGCGGCATCCCGTCCGAGTACACGGTCTGGCTCGCCGGGTCGCCCGTTCCGGTGGATGAGCGCGGCAATTTCGCGGCCGAAGCGATCCTGCCGTCGGGTGTAAACACGGTGGAGGTCGCAGTTCTCGACCCGGATGGGAACGGCGAACTCTTCTTGCGCGACATCGACTTCGAGCAGGACGAGTGGTTCTACGTCGCAATCGCCGATCTCACGCTCGCAGCGAACGATACCGATCGCGATGCCGATCTCTTCAATGGCAAGGACTCGACCTTCGACCGGGGTTCGCACGCTGACGGCCGGCTCGCCTTCTACCTGAACGGCAAGTTCGGCGAGGATTGGAAGCTGACCGCGAGTGCCGATACCCGCGAAGGTTCGGTGGAAGATCTCTTCGACAATTTCCTCGACAAGTCCCCCGAGGCGCTCTTCCGACGCATCGATCCCGACTACTACTATCCGACCTTCGGAGATGACGGAACAGTCGAGCAGGGTGCTCCCACATCCGGCAAGTTCTACGCCCGGTTGAGCAAGGCTGAAAGCCATGCACTCTGGGGCAGTTTCAATGTGGGCTATCGGAACAACGAACTCGCTCAGGTCGAGCGCGGGCTCTATGGCGGCAATCTCCACTACCAGACTTCGAAGACGACGGGCTTTGGTGAGAAGCGGGCAGTGCTCGACGGCTTTGCGGCCGAGCCTGGCACCGTGGCCAGCCGGGAGGAGTTCCGCGGCACGGGCGGTTCGCTCTACTTCCTGCGCCGGCAGGACATCCTCACCGGCTCCGAGCGCGTGAGGATCGAGTCGCGCGACAAGGCTTCGGGGCTCGTGAACGGCGTGGTGTACCTCACGCCGGACGACGATTACGACATCGACTATCTCCAGGGTCGCATCTTGCTCTCCGAGCCGGTCTCGGCCACCGTCGCTGACGACCTGGTGGTCCGCAGCCAGGGATTGAGCGGAAGCGAAGCCTGGGTGGTCGTTCAGTACGAATACACCCCGGGGTTCGACGAGCCCGACGCCCTGGCCGCCGGCGGCCAGGGCCATTACTGGATCAACGATTACGTCAAGCTCGGCGTGACCGCCAGCCACAGCGATGCGGGCAATGCAGACGCCAACCTCTACGCGGGCGATCTGACACTGCGCAAGAGCACCGACTCGTGGCTCAAGCTGCAGGCCAGCCGCAGCGAGGGCCTGGTTTCCGAGACCTTCGTTTCCGCTGATGGTGGCTTCGGTTTTCTCGGAACCGGCGGCCTCAACCCGACAGACGCCGAGGCGAATGGCTACCGCGCGGATCTCAGTCTCGGTTTCGCGGACTTCTTCGAGGCCGGAAGAGGGCGCCTGAGTCTCTACTACCAGAGGCTCGATGACGGCTACTCGGCACCCGGTCTCAACACCCTGACCGATACGGATTACTACGGCGGCTCACTTCAGGTGCCGGTGATCGACGGTCTCGCTCTGATTGCGAAGGCGGACCGGGTCGTCGAGGACGTGGGTGTCACGACGACCGCCGCAGAATTCGACCTCGGCTACCAGTTCACGAATCACTGGGGTCTCGGCGCCGGCGTGCGCTACGACGATCGCTCGGACGACTCTCCCGTCGTCGTGGCGACGCAGAAGGAAGGCAAGCGCACGGATGCGACCGTCCAGGTCGATTACGACTCGCGCGACGAGTGGAACGCCTACGGATTCGCGCAGGCCACACTCGCGAAGACCGAAGACCGGGAGAGCAACAACCGCTTCGGTCTCGGTGGCGCCTACCGGATCAACGATGTTCTGCAAATCGACGGCGAGGCGTCGTATGGCAACCGGGGCCCCGCCCTCAAGTTCGGGACGAGCTACCAGCAGTCCGAGCAGACCCGTCGATATCTCAGTTACGCGCTCGACAACGAGCGGGGCCTGGACGGCCTGCACGCGCGAAGAGGAACTTTCATATCGGGGATGCGGTCTCGCCTGTCGGACAGCGGCAGCGTCTTCGTCGAGGACCGTTTTCAGCACACCGACTCATCGAACGGCCTGAGCCGGGCTTTCGGTCTGAGCTTCTCACCGTCGGATCGCTGGAGCGTCGGTGCGAACTGGGAACTCGGCACCCTCGTTGCGCGGCGCACCAACGCTGAAACCAAACGCCGGGCAGGAGGCGCGAGCGTCGGCTACGCGTCCGAGCAGCTTCAACTCTCGAGTGGCATCGAATACCGCTACGACGACAGCGAGCAGCTCGATGGATCCTGGAACGATCGGACGACGTGGTTGTTCCGAAACAACCTGAGGTATCAGATGACTCCGAGCCTGCGCCTGCTCGGCAAGTTCAACCACTCATTCAGCGATAGCTCGCTCGGACAATTCTACGATGGTGGCTATACGGAGGCCGTGCTCGGCGGCGCCTACCGTCCGGTGGCGCACGATCGCTTCAACGGGCTGCTGAAGTACACCTACTTCTACAACCTCCCGACGACGGGTCAGGTCGGACTGGACGACACCGCTACCGAGTTCATCCAGAAGAGCCACGTCGCAGCATTGGATCTCAGCTATGACATCACGGCCAATTGGACAATCGGTAGCAAGTACGCCTACCGCCTGGGCAAGGTGAGTCTCGATCGCGAGAATCCCGACTACTTCAGCAATGACGCGCACCTCTTCATCGTGCGCAACGACGTGCGCTTCGGCAAGAACTGGGAGGGCTCGGTCGAGGGCCGCATGCTCTACATGCCCGACCTGAAGGAGCGGCGCAGCGGCGCTCTGCTCGTCCTCTACCGGTACCTGGGCGACCACTTCAAACTGGGAATCGGCTACAACTTCACCGATTTCTCCGACGACCTGACCGATCTGAGCTACGACCACCAGGGCGTCTTCTTCAACCTGATCGGTACGATGTGATTCGGGGTTCGTAGTTCTCGAGCACAAGCGAGAGGAAGTACCGCCCCAGCTCACGACCGGCAGGTACGTGCAGTCCGCCTGCCAGCGTGGATCGCGCCGCCTGGTGGGTGCTGCAATCGATCGCCGGCCGTGAGAACCGATCGCTTACTCCGTTGACAGCTGCCTCCACTCCCGACTCTTGCCGTTGAACAGCCAGGTTTCATCGTTTGGTGTTTCCCTGGTTTCGCCACCGCTAAACAGAACGAGGCCTTTTCCCGTAGCCGTCATTCCGTGCCAAATCCGAGGGCTCGGCGATGTCCTGGGCTTCAGGAGCGTCCACGTATTGCTGAAGTAGTCGAACTCCCAGGTATCGCCATTCGGAATCGGATCGTAGAGCCCAGGATCCGAGGCAACGTCGTAGGTCGCGCCGCCGAACAGGATGACGCGGCCGGTAGAAGGGATGTATTCTGCGCTGACATACTCCCTCACGGGTGCATTGCCCGAATCAAGCCGGGTCCAGACATTCTCGTTGAAGTCGTAGGCGAAAACATCGTTGGTAGGCACATAGGTGGCGGCATTTGGTGAAATCGTCCCACCGATGGAGAAGACGCGGTCCGCATCGGCGTCATAGGTCAGGCCATGATAGTTGCGCCCGCTCGGAGCTCCCGCCGGTTGCATGTTCGTCCAGGTGTTCGATGCGTAGTCATAAGCCCATGTGTCTCTCGAGAACCGAAAGGAATTTACGTCTAGGCCGCCGTGAAGAATTACGACGCCAGACTCAGAGTCGTACGTCATTCGGGTACCGAGCAATCCCTTGGGGGGCTTGATGGGGCCCGGGTTGCGTTTTTCCCACGTGTTGGTCGAGACGTCGTAGGCCCATGTTTCGCTGACGACATCGATGGGGAAAAATGGATGGTTTCCGTCGAGGTTGTATCGGAATCCGAGAAAGACGATCACCTTCCCAGCGCCCTCGTCGTACACGATCGAGTCGTAATCACCCGACTCGAGATTTCCGATCAACTCCCAGGTCTTGGCATTCGGGTCGAAGGCCCAGACCTCTTTGTCTGGCTCCCAACCATCGCTGTCGGATTTGGCGCCCCCCATCATGATGACGCGCTTCGCATCTTCATCGTAGGTGAGCAGCGCGTACACGCGCCCCGAAGGGCCCATTGTCAGGGATGAATCGGCTGCCGCCTCTTCGGCCCCGATCAAGAAGAGACCCAAAACCAGTGCCAGTACTCCGGCAAGGAGAAGTAGCGCTTTCTTTCTCATTTGATCGCCCTCCAGATCCACATTTCCGTTGAGGTTCGCTCAATCCGTGGATCCAGAGTGTGGCCACGCGCGACGGCACTGCTGGAGGCCGGTGTTGAGCCCCTTTGATGCCCTTCGGCTCCGCTGAGGGACGCGAATCAAGCCGTGCCAATTCGCGACATCCGCTCCATGAGAGCACGATCGCGATCCTTACAGCCATTTCGGGAAGACGTCAATCCTTTTTATAAACTATTTTATGTAACACATCTGTATTTCTCGTAAACTGTCTTGACATATCTGGATACGATGAAGCTTATCGACACGAATTTAGGTTGACTAATGCCTTGATTTCTAGGTTTTTGGATTTGGTCGGATGCCTTCGACGTCTCGAGGTGTCAAAAGGCAATGTCGAGGAGGCTGCGGCGCTGCTCGAGTTGTTCGACAAGTGCCGCTCCCAAAAGACTCTTCTCGTTGCGCCGCACCTGCATGACTGATGAGGGATCATTCCGGTGCCGAGGTTGGCGCCGTGCCTCTCGAGCGACGACGAGACTGGGGGCGCAATTCAGGCCGCGAGCGATGCTCCGCGGGGCGCTTTGGGGACACCCCCTCGATCGATCACTTGCACGAATCTCCATATTTCTTGTTTTGG
>JAHEEJ010000160.1 GCA_024640705.1 Deltaproteobacteria bacterium | reverse complement strand
GGTGAACCGTCGGGGAAGGGAATGACAAAGAGCGGGTTGATTGAAACAGTTGCCGAGGCGACGCCTCATATTTCCAAACGCGATACGGAGATCGTCGTCAACACGATCTTCGAATCGATGGCGCAGGCCCTGAAGACGGGCGAGCGCATCGAGATTCGCGGATTTGGAAGTTTTCAGGTCAAGATTCGCGAGGCTCGCGAAGGCAGGAATCCGAAGACGGGCGCCCCGGTGCACATTTCCGCCAAGCGGACTCCTTTTTTCAAGGTTGGAAAGGAGCTCAAGGAGATGGTCGACGGGCATGGTTCGGGCGAGGTCCACACGTCAGAATCTGGCTCCAATCCGGGTGATGGCTCGGCCTGAGCGTCGAGTCGGAACGGCGAGAGGATTCGATGAGGCTTGCGCGCCGATTGATCACGGTCATTGTCTTCGTGGCCTTGCTCGTCCTGGGCTGGAAGTTCGCGGCCAGCAACGGTCAGCCTGTCGTGGTGCACCATCCGGCCGGGGAATTTACGGCGCGCGCCCTCTGGCTGGTTTTGTTGGTGGCGTTTGGTTCCGGGGTCGTTCTGACGGCGATCATTGCGGCCGTGCGCGGGGCCCGGATCCGTCTCGTTTCTCGTCGCTACCGCAAGCTCGTCGATAGCCTGCAAGCCGAAGTTCATCAGCTCCGAAGTCTGCCATTGTCCGATCAGCAAGCGCCGATCTCGGGCTCAGCGCCGACGGAGGGGTTGGAACGGGGGTCTTAGATCGGATGAATTGGTTTGCGCGAGCGTTCGGGGGGGGCGCACGCGGTCCGCGGAATCTCGATTCAGAGATGTGTTCCGCGCTGCTTGCCTTGTTGGATCAGGACATGGATCGGGCTGAAGAAGCCCTGGTCCGGGCAGTGCGTATCGACGCCGATGGAATCGAATCCTACCTGGCCCTGGCTCGTCTGTATCGAATGCAGGGCGAGATCGGTCGCGCAATTCGCGTGCACCAGAATCTGTTGCTTCGAGAGGATCTGCGCAAAGAGCAGCGCCTCACGGCGCTCGCAGACCTGGGCGAAGACTTTCGCCGGGGCGGTTTCACGGAGCGAGCGATCGCGTGTCACGAAGACGTCATCCTCGCCGACAAGCGCGATCTGAAATCACTTCGGGCGCTGGTGCAGCTATACGCGCAGACGGGTCGGTATGAGCAAGCGATCGATTATTCACGGCGGCTGACGCGCCTGGAAGGTGGTGAACGAGGCGAAGAAGAGGCGCGCTTGATGGTCGAAATGGCAAAAGCCCAACACGCGGAGGGCCATCACGACGAAGCCCGTCGATCGATCAAGAAGGCGCTGCGTTGCAACAATCGTTGCGTGGCTGGATGGGTGCTGTTGGGCGATCTGGAGGCGGAGCGCGGGCGATCGAAGCCGGCGCTGGCCGCCTGGTCGGAAGTGCCGCAGCTCGATCGGGCGAGCGGGCCGCTCGTGTATGCGAAGCTCGAGGCCACCTATGCGGCGCTCGGGCGAATCCGCGATTTCGAAGCGTTCGTTCGGGGACTCCTCGAAGAGCAGCCCGATGACGTTGGCGCTCGCCGCGCACTGGCGACGCTGCTTTCCGCGCGAGGCGAGATCGATGCCGGCATTTCGGAATTGAATCGCCTGCTCGGTGTGGATCCCGACGATCTCGAATCGCGAGTCGCGCTGGGCCGGATTCTCCTGGCGGACGGCCGCGTGGGCGACGCCGCGCGTGAATACGGCTTGATGATCGATGCGATCCGTCGCCGCGGTTTGATCGCTAGCGAGGAGAAGCCGGAATGACTCGGGCCGCTCGAGACACACCGATGATGCGGCAGTTCCTGTCGGTCAAGGCTCAGCATCCCGATGCGATCGTCTTTTACCGGATGGGCGATTTCTATGAGATGTTTCTTGCCGATGCCGAGATTGCAGCGCCGCTTCTCGACATCACGCTGACCACGCGCGATCGCGACAAGAAGGATGCGGTGCCCATGTGCGGCATTCCCGTGCACGCAGCCGATCCGCACATCAAGCGACTCGCCGAGTTGGGGTATCGCGTCGCAATCTGCGAACAGGTCGAGGACGCAAAGGCCGCGGCGGGTCGGCGTCTGGTCAAGCGGGAAGTGGTCGAAGTGATCACCCCCGGCCTGGTTGGCAATCCGGAAGGGATCGACGGGACCCGTGAGTTGTGTCTCGCCGCTCTCGATCCCGGCCCCCCGGTCGGTGTTGCGATCCTCGACGCGTCTACCGGAGAACTTCGCAACACCCAGGTCGATTCTGGCGCGGGAAACGGCTTGCCTTCCGCCGTCCTCGAAGAGCTTCAACGCGTAGACCCGAGGGAGATCCTGATCCCGATGGATCAGCCTGCACTCGAGGCGCAACTCGAGAAGCTGGTCCCAGGCGCTGCGCGAACCTGCGTCGCGCCGGCCTCCTACGATCCGTCGGGTGTCGAGGTTCCGATTCAGGGCTTTGACGCAGCGCAGAGCGATCCCGCAACCCGAGCGGCTGCTGCGCTGCTTGCGTATGTCTCGGACAATCAACCGTTTGCGCTTTCGCACACCAATCGGCTGTCGAACTATCGGTTGACGGATACGATGATCCTCGACTCGGCGACGCGCGCTCATCTCGAACTCTTCTGCAATAGCGAAGACGGCGGTCGCGCTCGAACCCTCATCTCGCGGATCGATGTTTCGATGACGCCGCTGGGGGCGAGACGCCTGGCGCGCTGGCTCGCGTATCCGCTCGTCGACCCGGTGGCGATCGCGGTTCGCCAGGATGCGGTGGCGAGCCTTGCCGAGCGCGACCGTCTGCGCGCGGGACTGCGAGACGCGCTCAAACCCGTCCGCGATCTCGAGCGCCTTCTGACCAAGGCGATCCGACCGACTTCTACACCGCGGGACCTCGCAGCGCTGCGGGGTTCGCTCGAATCGCTACCGGATGTGAGGAGAGCGCTTGGGGAGGGTGACGACGAACTCCTGCTGACCCCGGCTGGGGATCGCCCGGACCTTCTCGCGGCGCCTCCTTCGCTTGCCGAAATCGCCGGGCTGCTGCGCGAGGGCCTGATCGACGATCCGCCGGCCGTCGCAAAGGGATCCCGCGGCGCCAACGAGACCGGTTATATCCGCGACGGTTTTCGGTTGGAACTCGACGGGCTCCGCGAGGGCGTGCACAAGGGTCGGGATTGGATTGCGGGCTTCGAGGCCAGCGAGCGCCAGAGAACGGGAATCCAGACGCTCAAGATTCGATTCCATCCGGTTCACGGCTACGCGATCGAGGTCACCAAGACCCATCTGTCGCGCGTGCCGGACGATTACGAGCGCAAGCAGACGCTCGCCAACGCCGAGCGTTTTACGACAGCAGAACTCCGCCGGATCGAAGAGGGCGTTCGCGGGGGCACTGAACAGGCCGCGGCGCTCGAACGGGCGATATTCGAAGAACTCCGGCAGGCAGTGGTGGAACGCACTGCGCCGATCCGGGCGGCTGCGGACGTCGTGGCAACCCTCGATGTGATCGCGACGCTCGCCGAGGTCGCGCGGCGCGACAACTGGGTCAGACCTCGGGTCGAGCCCGGGACCGCACTGGAGATTCGAGGCGGGCGTCATCCCGTGATCGAGCCGCTGTTGGCCGCTCGAGGTGATGCTGAGTTCGTTCCGAACGATACCGATCTGGATTCCGAGTCTACACAGATTTTGGTACTCACGGGGCCGAACATGTCGGGCAAGAGCACCTACCTTCGACAGGTCGCGCTCGTCGTGTTGCTGGCCCAGATGGGGAGCTTCGTGCCCGCGGAAAGCGCGCGCATTGGGATCGTCGACCGGGTGTTCACGCGGGTCGGGGCCAGCGATCGCCTGGCGCGCGGTGAGTCGACCTTCATGGTCGAAATGCGGGAGACGGCCGAAATCCTGACGGCGGCCTCGAATCGGAGCCTGGTCATCCTCGACGAGATCGGCCGCGGAACCAGCACCTTCGACGGCCTCTCGATCGCGTGGGCGGTCGCGGAACATCTGCACGACTCTCCGAATCTGGGGGCGCGGACGCTCTTTGCGACCCACTATCACGAACTCGCTGACCTCGCTCGTACCAAGTCACGGGTCGAAAACGCTCATTTCGAGGCCCGTGAGTGGGGCGATGAGGTCATCTTCCTGCGGCGGCTCGCTTCGGGAGCCGCGAGTCGATCTTATGGGATTCAAGTTGCGCGGCTGGCCGGGCTCCCCGAGACGGTGATCGAACGGGCGCGAACCATCTTGGGAAATCTCGAGGGCGGTGAACTCGACGAACGGGGACGGCCGCGAATTGCCGGCTCGGGCGCGATCGGTGAGCGGAGTGATGATCAACCGAATCTGTTTCAGTCCACTGCGCCGGGCTGCGATCCAGCGGAGCGCGACGCGCTCGAACTGCTGCGATGCACGGACCCGGATCGAACCACGCCCCTCGAGGCATTGGAGTTGGTGTCCAGGGTCGTGGCAAAACTTCGCGGCGAGGTGAAGTCTTGACGCGCCGAAGCCTCGTTCTGCTGCTGTTGTTGACCGCGGCGATCGCCATGGGCGTCAGCCGCCCACGCGGCCTGGCGGACGTACTCGACGTGCGTCATTGGTCGTACCCAGACTACACCCGCGTGGTGATCGAACTCTCCAAGCCGATCGAAACGCAAGTGCGCCATCTCGCTCCCAATCCTGCGGCGAAGAAGTCGGAGCGTCTCTACCTCGATCTTCCTGGGATCTGGGTGGGCCGGGATTACAAATCGGGAATCCCGGTCGGGGATGGCCTGCTTCGCTCCGTCCGCCTCGGACAGAACACCCTGCGCACGGCCCGGGTCGTGATCGATGTCGAGCAGTACGATCGCCACAGGTTGCTGTTCCTGACCCACCCGGATCGGCTTGTGATCGATGTGTATGGAAGGCGCGAGGCCGCCGGCCGACGTGCCGTTCCCGGTGATCCGCGCGACGGTCGTTTGCCGACGGATGCAAGGAGCGTGAGGACGGTCATCGTCGATCCCGGCCACGGGGGTGCGGATCCGGGTGCGATCGGAGTGGGGGGCTTGCGCGAAAAGGATGTGACCCTGCGACTGTCGAAGCTGCTGATCGCGAAACTTCGCGCCGCGGGTTTCGAGGTCGTCACCACCAGGGAGAATGACCGATCCGTGAGCCTCGAAGAGCGTACGGCGATCGCGGAGGCATCGGAAGGCGATGTCTTCGTTTCGCTGCACGCGAATGCGGCGCCGCGTCGCACCGTTCAGGGAATCGAAACCTTCTATCCAGACGCAAATCACGAGCGTCACAGCCTGCGCGTTGCGATGCGTGAAAACGGTGTCTCTCGGGATCAACTCGACGAATTGCAGCGAACGCTGGCGAAATTGAGAATCGGCGAAATTTCCCCCTACTCGCAGCGGCTCGCCTCTCTGGTGCAGGATCAACTCGCCCAGGCGCTCCCCTCGCGCTACGGAAAGATCCAGGATCTGGGTGCGAAAAAGGGGCCTTTTTATGTGCTCTTTCTCTCCGACATGCCCGCGATTCTGATCGAGGCGGGATTCGTGACCAACAAGTCGGACGCGAAGCGGTTGCGCAACGGGGATTTCCTGGATTCTGTTGCGACCCAGATCTCGACTGGACTGGAGCGTTATCGGGATGGTGGGTCAACGCTCGCGCGTCGCAACTCGAAATGACGGACCCCCCGTCGATCGATGCCTATTTTGGTAATGAGAACAGCGCGCTGCAGAGCGCCGGAGCAGGCGTCGTTTCTTCTGCTCGCGCTTATCTTGCAGCGAGTCGCGAGCATCTCCAGGACCTGCACCGCTCGGGTGCGCTCGGCCATCGGGTCAACGAAGCCTATTCGAACCTGATCGACCGGCTGGTGCGCCGATTGTTTCGCCTCGTCGAGGAGGATTATTTCAGCGATGGCCGCGAACTCCCCGCGGTCTTGACGATCATCGCCATCGGTGGATATGGGCGTCGCGAATTGAATATCCACTCTGATGTCGATCTCCTCTTCCTCTACCAGTCACCGCTTTCCGAGCACGTCAAAGCCGTTGCCGAGCGCGTCCAGTGCTGGCTCTGGGATGCATCGCTTTCCGTGGGTAGCGCGACGCGGACGGTCGATGAGACGATCGAGCTTGCGGAAGAAGACCAGACGGTTCGGACTTCCATCCTGACGTCGCGCTGCCTCGCGGGAAGCGGCGTGCTGTTTCATCAGTTCGTGGAGCGCGTGCGCTCCGGCTTCATCGCAGACTCGGGGACATTCGTTTCCAGCCAGCTTGCAGCTTTGCGGGAGCGACACAGACAGCAGGGAGATTCGCTCTATTTGCTGCAACCCAACATCAAGGAGGGGGCAGGCGGGTTGCGCGATTACCACGCGGCGTATTGGGCGCTGCAAGCGACACAGCCGGGCGGTGGGCGGATCGATGACTTCCTTCACGTGGGTTTGCTGACGGAAGAGGAGTCTCGAGAGTATCTCGCGGCATTGGATTTTCTTTGGAGGGTTCGCAACGAAGCCCACCTGATCACTGGTCAAAAACGCGATCGGTTGAGCTTTGAATTGCAGGAGAAGGTCGCCGATTCCCTGGGATACGCGAACGCAGATGTGAGCGAGGGAAACGCCCAGCTTCCCGTCGAACGCTTCATGGGTGATTACTATCGACACGCCCGCGCGGTCCGAAACTATTCACTGTTGGTCATCGAGCAGTGTCAGGCGCGGGTTCGCGGGACATTCGGCGGTCGAAACGTGCAGGAGTTGGAGGGCGGCTATCGAATCGCCGATGGACATCTGGAGATTCCGCACACCAGCCTGCTGAGCGACAAGCCCATCCGGGTGTTGGAAGCGTTTGCGGTCGCGCAGGAACACGACGTTCCCCTCACCCGCAAGGCACTGAGGCTGATTCGCGAGAACCTGCATCACGTAGATGACGCGTATCGAAACGATCGGAAATGCATTGCCGTATTCATGAAGATCTTGAATTCGGGTCGGAGGGTGACGCGCTCGCTGATGGCGATGAACGAGGTTGGGTTGTTGGCGCGCTTCCTGCCGGAATGGGAGCACATCGTCTATCGCTGGCAACACGTGATGTACCATACCTACACGGTGGATGTTCATTCGATCTTCCTGGTCGAGGAACTCCGGCGCCTCTGGTGCGGTCATTACGAGGAAGATCAACCGGAACTCACGGCGTTGATGCGTGCGGTGGAAGATCGACCGGTCCTGTTTCTCGGAAGCCTGTTGCACGACATCGGGAAGGGCTTGGGTGGGGATCATTCGAAGCTGGGCGCCGAGCGGGCCCGGCACTGTGTGGAGCGACTCGGCCTGGGCGCCGAGCGCATCGAACGGGTCGTTTTTCTGGTCGAGTTTCATCTCGAGATGGCTCGACTTGCGCAGAATCGTGACTTGTCGGATCCCAAGCCGATCTTCGAATTTGCCCACCTGGTGGGCGATCGCACTCGGCTGAGGGATCTCTATTTGTTGACGTTTGCGGACATACGCGCTTCTTCGAGCAAGGCGTGGACCGACTGGAAGGGGCAGTTGCTCAGCGAACTGTTCGAGCGAACTTCGGAGTTGATCGCGTCGGGTTCCGACGATCCCTCGAAAGCTTTGGCGTTGCTCGAAAAGCGCGTCGAGCAGCGCCGCCTGATCGCGGCCGAGGATCTTGCGGCGTTGGGGATCGCGGAATCGGAGATCGAGCAGTTCTTTGGGATGATGCCGCATCGCTACTTCATCGCCCATAAACCCCGTCAGATTGCCCGCCACGCCCAGGTCGTGTTGGCAGTGGATCCGCAGAGCGGTTTTTCGACTGCGGTGCGTGAGATGCGGGGAGGGTTCTCCGAATTCATCCTTTGCACGAAGGATCGGCACGCACTCTATGCCAACGTGGCGGGAACGTTGGCTGCGCACAACATCAACATTCTGGGCGCCCACGTATACACGAGTCGATCGGGTCTCGCGCTGGAGGTCTATCGGGTCGCAACTCCGAGCGGGGGTGAGACCGCGCGAGAGCAGACGTGGTCGGATTTCAACAAATCGTTGGCTGCGATGCTGGGCGGGAAGATGGAGGTGGATGCGCTGCTTCGGCGCCGGGGCCGCCCGGTGGGCGTGACCCGTTCGCCGG
>JAHEEJ010000159.1 GCA_024640705.1 Deltaproteobacteria bacterium | reverse complement strand
CTGCCGTCTTGCCGCGCTCGGCGGCCGCGCGCTCCATCTTGTCCTCGCCCGCGTCCGCGTCGTCGGTCAGGTGCCCTACGTCCGTGATGTTGATGACGTGGGTGACGCGATAGCCCTGGGCCAGCAGTGCGCGCTTGAGCAGGTCCGCGAGCAGCTGCGAGCGGAGGTTGCCGATGTGCTGGGGCGCGTAGACGGTCGGCCCACAGGTGTAGACGCGCGCGTGCCCCGCTTCGATCGGCTCGAAGATTTCCTTGCACCGCGTTCGCGTGTTGTAGAGAACGAGCGGTTTCACTCCGACCCGCCCTGCGCGCCGGCTTCGGCCAGCAGCGCGACCGCCTGCGCGGCGATGCCCTCGCCCCGTCCGATCGCGCCGAGGTGGTCGGTGCTCGTCACCTTGACGTTGACGCGATCGGCGTCGACGCCGAGCACATCCGCGATCACGCCGCGCATCTTGTCGAGGTATTCGGCCAATCGAGGTGCCTGGGCGACGATCGTGGCGTCGAGATTCGCCACCGCATAGCCGCGCTCGCGGACCCGCGCGGCGATCTGCGTGAGGATGTCCGTGCTCGCAATTCCGGCCAGCGCGGGATCCGACGACGGAAAGTGCCGCCCCAGGTCTCCCTCGCCGAGCGCACCGATCAGCGCACTCGCCACCGCGTGAAGCAACGCGTCGCCATCCGAGTGCCCCTCCAGGCCGCGGTCGAACGGAATTTCGACGCCGCCGAGCACGAGCGGCCGGCCCGCCACGAGCTGATGCGCGTCGATCCCCTGACCAATCCTCATACCGCTCCCCCCTGCCCGGCGTTGCGCTGATCGCGCAGCCAGCGTTCTGCTGCGTCGAGATCGGCTCGATCCGTAATCTTGATGTTGCTCGGGTCTCCCGCCACCACCGTCACCGGCACGCCGATCCGCTCGACGATTTCCGCGTCGTCCGTTCCGACGAAACCTTCGGCGGCCGCCTTCGCCAGCGCTTCGCGCAACACGTCGACGCGAAAGACCTGCGGGGTCTGGGCCGCGAAACACTCCGCCCGATTCGGCGTCTCCACGATCACGCCACCGCGCACCCGCTTGATGGTATCGCGCACCGGAACCGCGAGAATCGCAGCGCCACTCTGGCGCGCGGCTGCCACCACGCGGCTGATCGCTTCGGTCGTCACCAGTGGCCGCGCGGCGTCGTGCACCGCGACGAGATCCACGTCTTCGGGAAGCGCAGCCAGCCCCGCCGTCATCGAATCCTGGCGCTCGGCGCCCCCGATCGTCGGCGCCTGCAGACCCGGGATCGAGGCCAACTCGGACTCGAGGGCCTGCATGCGCGGAAGCTCGGAGGCCCCGATGATCGGGATCGCGATGTCGACTTCGGGCGCCGACGCCAGCGCCGCCAGCGCGTGAAGCAACAGCGGTTTCCCGCACAGGGGCACGAAGGCCTTGGGAATCGCTTCACCGAGGCGCTCGCCTCTTCCGGCGCCAAGCACGAGGGCTGCAACACGCATGGGCGCAGGATAGCCGAGTGGGCCACCGAGGTGCCTTCCATCCGACGCTGGGGTCGCCCAGCGCGCCCGGCTGGCCGACTCCAGGGCCATCGACGAGCCCCATCCGGACGACTGCTGGGCCAATCGATCAAGCCATTACGGAACGGCTGCTGCCAGAGGCTGCGGACGGCTGTTACAGTTGCTCGACGTACCTGCACGGAGGAGTCGCCGCCATGAAATTTCGCATCTTCTGGTCGATTTTGTCGCTCGCCTCATCGGTGGCAATTGCCGCACAGGCTGACGATCTGGACGCCGGGCTGCCGGAAAGCGAAACGGGTTCCGCCGCTGCTGGCACCAATGCCGCGCCGGATGCAATGGATCAACCCGCACCGGCCGACGACGATGCACAGGTGCTGCGCCTCTCGCTCGACGAATCGATCCAGCTCGCACTCGAGAACAACCTGGACGTCGAAGTCCAGCGCTTCACGCCGCTGATCGCGGGCGAGCAGGAGACCGAGGCCTGGGGGGCGTACGATCCGGAGTTCTTCGCCGAGTTCGGCTATTCAGATAACGAGAATCCGAGTTCCTTCCTCCTCGAGGGCCTTGGCGGAGCCAGCCGGAGCATCACCGACAGCTATGACGGCTTCGGAGGCTTTCGCGGACTGATTCCCTACCTCAGCTCCGAATACAGCTTCCAGTTCAATGGGGAGCGCACCACGACCAATCTGCCGGTACAGAGCTATTCGCCAGAATTCCGGTCTTCGTTTTCGTTGAGCGTCACGCAACCCCTGCTGCGAGGCTTGATCTGGAACGAGGCTTGGACCCGGGTCAAGACGGCGCGCATCGGCTACGACGAATCGCTCGAAAACTTCCGGCGCCGGGTGATGGATACGGTGCAAGAAGTGGAGGATTCCTACTGGAACCTGATCGCGACCAGCGAGCAGAAACGCGTCGCCCAGAAGAGCCTCGAAACCGCCAAAGCCCTGCTCGACCAGACCGAGACGCAGTACGAGGTGGGCGTCGTGTCGAAGGTCGAAGTCGTGGAAGCCCAGGCCGGAGTCGCCGATCGGGAATTCAACCTGATCGCCGCCGACAATCGCTACCGCACCGCGCAGGATCGGCTGATCAATCTCGTTCTGGGAACGGGGCTGACCGCCGACTCGGCGCTTCACATCGAACCCACCGATCCCCCGAAGGACTACGTGACCTATCACGTCGACGCCGAGCAGGCGACGCAGCGGGCCTTCGAGCAGCGGCCCGAGCTCAAGATCGCGGACGACGCGATCGAGCGGCAGAAGCTCGAATTGAAGTTCGCCAAAAACGAACGCCTGCCGGACTTGGATTTTCAATTCACTTACGGCAACCGCGGTCTCGCGGGAAAACGGAATCCGACGGCGCCCAGCGCGGTGCCGGAAGGCAACTTTGGCGATACCGTCGACGACTTCCTGACCAGCAACGCGGCGGATCAAATCTCGGCTCGCGCGCTACTCACGATTCCGCTCACCAACACCGCGGCGCGCTCGAAGGTCTCGCAGAGCGAACTCGCGCTGCGCCGAACCACGGTTGAAAAGCGCCGACTGGAGCAGAACATCATCCTCGAAGTCCGCAAGGCCGTGCGCGACCTGGACTCCGCCCAGGAGGGAATCGAAGCCGCGCAGCGGGCGGCGGAAGCGTCTGCCGAGCAGCTGCGCGCGGAGCGAATTCGGCTCGAGTACGGCGAGTCCACGCCGTTCGACGTGCTGCTGCGCGAAGAAAACTTCGTGACGGCCGAGAGCCGCGAGATCGAGGCCATCCGGCTCTACCGCAACTCGGTCACGGGCCTCAGCCGCGCGCAGGGCAGCATCCTCGCCAACCGCAATATCGCGATCGACGAGATCAGCTCGTTCCAATAGGAGAATCGCGCGAGCCGGCGCGGAGAAGTCGCCAGTTCCTGCTAAGCTCGGCGCGAGACAGGGGGGAATCTTGAGTCTGTTCGGCGGCAAGCGAGAAGGCCACGACGAATCCAACGGCGCAGTGCACCCGCCGGCCCCCGCGCCGGCGCCGGGTGCGAGCGACACGCGCCGTCAACAGACCCATCGGGAGGAATGCAACATGGCGAACATCGGCAAATCGATCTCCATCCGGGGCGACCTGACGGGAAACGAGGACATGGTGATCGAGGGCCAGGTCGAGGGGAAGGTGGACCTCCCGAACAACCAGCTCACGGTCGGCGCCAACGGCAAGGTCAAGGCTGAGATCCACGCCAAGGGCGTCGTGATCGTCGGCCACGTCGAGGGCAACATCTTCGGCCTCGAGCGGATCGAGATCCAGGCGACCGGCCGGGTCGAAGGCGACGTCACCGCACCCAAGCTGGTCGTCGCGGAAGGCGCCCAGCTCAACGGTGCGATCCAGATGAGCCAGAAGGGCAACCGCAGCGCAAGCGCCAGCCCCGAGAAGACCGAAGCGCCGACTTCTCCAGAAGTCCGCAAGGCCGGCTGAGCCGCAAACCGAAATAGCGGGCTCGATTTCCGCGCCCGAACCAAGAGCGCCGCCCCGAGCGGCGCTTTTGCTTTGGGTGGGGATGCCTTCGGCTTCTCGTTGCGGCAGCGCCCGATGCCAGCGCCTAGCGGCGCTTCTTCTTTCGCTTGGAATTGCTCGGACGGGCGCCTCTTTGCGGCGGTGGCGCATCGTGACGAACCGCGTAACCGGCGTCCGGTGCGGCAGCTCCTGCGGCAGCGGGCGCGGCGTTGCCGCCGAAACGCCGCTCCAGGAACAGTAGCGTCGGCGATGCGATGAACACCGACGAGTAGGTCCCGACCACGATTCCGATCGCCATCGCAATCGCAAACGGCCGGATGACCTCGCCACCGAGGATCCACAGCGCGAGCACCGCCACCATCGTGGTGCCCGAAGTGAGCACGGTGCGCGCCAGGGTCTGATTGACGCTTTGGTTGAGCACGTCGACCAGATCGAACTTCGTCCGCAGCTCCATGTTTTCGCGGATCCGGTCGTAGATGATGATCGTGTCGTTGAGGCTGTACCCCAGGATCGCCAGCAGAGCCGCCAGCACGCGAAGGTCGAACTCCAGTCCGAAGATCACGAAGATGCCGGCGGTGATCCCGATGTCGTGGATCAACGCGATGATCGCGCCCGGTGCAAACCGGGCGGTGAAGCGAAATGCGATGTAGATCAGGATCAGGATGCAGGCCACCAACAGGGATTTCAGGCCGTCGGCGCGCAGTTCACTTCCGACCCGCGGACCGACGAACTCGACCCGCTCGGGCTCGCCCCCGGAGAGAGGTCCGATTTCGTTGATGAGCGCGTACGCCAGTTTGTCGATCGTCTCGCCCTTCTCGCCCTCGTCGCCTTCCCCGCCACCGGCGAGTTTCGCCCGCTCGAGTGCCTCCACCTGCTCGGGAGTCAGCGGACACGCGTCCCCCCCGGTGTTGGCGTCCGCGCCCGCCGGGAATCGGATCAGGAATTCGCGCCCGGTGGCCTCGCCGTAGCGAACCACGCTGAAATCCTGGATCCCGCAGGCGCCGATGACGCGTCGGATCGCTCCCTCGTCGGCCTCCACCTGGTCCTCGAAGAGCACCTGCATTTCGGTGCCCCCCTGGAAGTCGATCCCCAGCTTCACGCCGTTGATCGGAACCGCGACGATGCCAGCCAGCAACACGACGATCGAAGCCGCCGCCGTAATCCGGCGCTTGCCGATGAAGTCGATGTGGGTGCCCGGGGGCACGAGTTCGAACGGCACGAAGATCAACTCCTAATTGGCGAATCCCAAGGATTCGCGCACGTCGTCGCGCAACCCCATTCGGGGTTGCGCTCCTAGATGGACAAGCTCTCGACGTGACGATCGCCGGGAAAGAACGCGAACATCAGCCGGGTGATGATCAACGCCGCGAACACGCTCGTCACGACGCCGATCGAAAGCGTTACCGCGAAGCCCTTGATGGGCCCCGTTCCGTAGTTGTAGAGCACGATGGCCGTGCCCAATGTGGTGATGTTGGCGTCCATGATGGTCCAGAACGCCTTGTTGAATCCCGTCGAGATGGCCGCGCGCGGGGTTTTGTGACCGCGAAGCTCCTCGCGAATGCGCTCGAAGATGATCACGTTTGCGTCGACCGCCATGCCGACCGTAAGCACGATGCCCGCGAGCCCGGGCAGCGTCAGCGTCGCCTCGAACATCGACATCACGCCGATCAGCAACAACAGGTTTCCGGCAAGCGCAACGCTCGCGTAGAGGCCCGACAGCCGGTAGTAGAGCGCGGTAAACGCGACGATCAACGCGAGCCCCACGGCCATGGCCAGTACGCCGCGCCGGATCGAATCCGCTCCGAGTGCCGGCCCGACGGTCCGCTCTTCCTCGATCACCACGGGAACGGAGAGCGAACCCGCGCGCAGGACCACCGACAGGTCCGACACCTCGGCCACCGTAAATCGACCCGTGATCGTCCCGCGGGTCGCGATCCGGCTCTGGATCGTCGGCGCGCTGTAGACCCGATCATCGAGGATGATGGCGAGCTGCTTGCCAATGCTCGCCTCGGTGAGCGCCTGGAAGAGTTCGCCCCCGGCCGGATTGAAGGTGAAGTCGACCTGAGGGCGCTGTTGGTTGTCGAAGCCGGGCCGCGCATCCGTGAGGTAATCGCCGGTGAGATCGGCTTCCTTGCCGACCAGATAGGCGGTGAGAACCCGGTCGGTCTCCCTGTCGCGCTCGAAGGCGACGGTGGTGTTCGCGGGCAGCTCGCCGTCCGGGTATTTGGCGCGCAACAATTCCTCGGTCTGCGCGACGTCCTGCACGATCTTGAACTCGAGGAAGCCCGTCACGCGCAACATCTCACGTGCGCGAGCGCGATCGACCGCACCGCCCGGAATCTGCACGAGTACGCGGTCGTCGCCTTGCCGGGTCACCACCGAGTCCGGAATGCCCTTCATCGGGTCGCCGATGCGACGGCGCAGCACCTCGAGGACCTGCGACATGCCCTGCTCGCGAACCTGCTCCCGTCGCAGGTCAGAAAGCTCGAAGATGAGCATTTCCGGATCGTTTCCGACTTCGGCCAGCTGTTCCGTATCGCCGAACCACGCGCGCACGGCTTTGCGCGCCTCGTCGGTGAACGTCTCGACGCGAAGCTGATGATCGGCGACGTCGACCGAGCCGACGACCACTCCGTCGCGCTCGAGACTGTCTTCCAACAATCCCTTCAGGAAGCTGAGTTCGTGATCTTCGGTCGCGCCGAGCTTGACCCCGATCACCCAGTGGATGCCACCGCGCAGGTCGAGACCGAGGCGCAGTGCGTTGTCCGGTACCAGCGGACTCGCGATCCGGGTCTCTTCGGAGGCGAAATTCGCGACCGCGTAATAACCGAACAGCATAACCGTCGCGATGACCCAGATCGCGCGCCAGCGCAAACTCATGATTCGTCGCCCCTCTTGCTCGCCGCGTCGACGTGCTCGATCCGCGCGCGCGCGACCTTGACCTTGAGGCGCTCGCCCTTCACGCCACCGATGTCGAGGGTTAGCACGTCGTCGGTCACGCCGATGACCTTTCCGTGCAAGCCGCCGGTCGTCACCACGTTGTCGCCCTTGTCGATCGCCTTGATCATGGCTTCCAGTTGTTTCTGCTTCTTCTGCTGCGGCCGGATCAGCAGCAGGTAGAAAATTCCCGTGATCAGGATGATCGGCAGAAACGCGCTAAACGGCGAGCCTTCGGGTTGGGCCTGCAGCGGTACGAGACCGAATAGGAAGTTCATCGCGCTGCTCCTCCCACCAACGAGGCTCCCGGATAAAAGGCTTGAACGATCTCGCGGTACGTCGAACCGCTCTGCGCCATGGCCTGCGCACCCCACTGACTCATCCCGACTCCGTGTCCGTGCCCCGAGCCGACGAAGACGACAGCGTCCCGGGCCGGGCGAATTTCGAATAGCGTGCTGCGAATCACCGATTCTCCGAGCGCCACGCGCAGAGCGCGTGCCTCCAATGTGTGTTGTCCCTTGTCGCCACGGATTCGCACCCGCAGCGCCCGCCCGCTCTGCGAGCGGTCCACGACCTCCACCTCCCGAGGTGAGCCGATCTGGATCCCGAGCGAGCCGAGTGCGCGACCCAGTTTGGTCTTTGAGATGGTCGCGCGCCAGTAGGTATCCGGGGAATCCTGCTCATCCTCCACTTCGCGGCTCACCAGATAGGGCAGCGCACGCCCCCAGACCTCCTCGGAACTCGCGGTCTGCCCGCCGGAAGCCGAGTGGTAGACGGCCAGGATCGGCTTGCGCGCGTAGGCGAGATACTCGCCGCGGGTCGCCGCCACCGCTGCGCGAATCGCGGGGGTTTCGGCGCTCACCCCGCCGTAGACCTGGCTATCGGTCCCCGCCTCCACGTGAAAGGCCTGGTCCCCGGCCTCGGCGCGCTGGTGGAGCGCGTAGCTGCGCGCGACCACCGCCTGGGCCTTCAGCGTTTCCGGGTGCCAGTCCGGGTAGATCTCGCGGCCCAGGATTCCGCTCACATAATCCTCGAGTTCCACTTCATTGATGACCTGCATCCCATTGGAAATACGTATAAATTCGAGTTCTCCGTGAAATCGCATCTGATTCACGACCACGATTCCACGGCCTCCGATCCGCCAGCTGTCGCCCACGGGCCGACGGTCCA
>JAHEEJ010000158.1 GCA_024640705.1 Deltaproteobacteria bacterium | reverse complement strand
GCGCGCGCCGCTTCGCAGTGAAGCTGGAGGCGCCGCACGAGTTCGGCCTGTTCGAGATCGATCCCGCCGACGATTTCGGCGAGTTCGGCAATCTGATCCAACGCAGAGCCTTCGGGGATCGGCTGATCGATTCGCGCATAGGCATTGCAGATCGACTCCTGCGCCCGTTCTGGATCGCCGCGCAGCAGCGACTTCAGCGCGGCGACGCCATTCGCGAGCGCACTGTGGGTGAGCGACCAGCGATCGCCGCGGGCGTCGATGTTGTCGAGGTCGTAGTCGGCGTCTCTTTCGATCGACGCGGCGAACACCTCGATATCCACGCGCCAGTAGAGCGGCAGGTCGGCGAATTGGACGAAGATGAGCTGCCGCTTGTCGGAATTTTGCAGCAGGGGATCCGCGCGGATCGATTCGATCGGCCCGACCGAGGCCAGGATCTCGGAAAGGTCGTCGATGGCGTCGTGAAACTGCGCGTCGGGCAGTTCCCAGAAAACGTCGATGTCGCTGTAGGGGTCGCTCGTCTCGCGCGCGAGCGAACCGCGAAGCCCGGCGGAGGCATCCGCGACCGCGTCCTCCAGCGCACGCGTCACCGCATCCGCGCGCGAGCGGCGGACGGACGGATCGAGATTCAGCTCGACCACGGCTTCAGGCTCGCGGATCCAAAACCCCCAACCCTTCGCGCATTCGGTCGAAGAGTCGGTGCACGTCGGGGTGAAGTTCTTCCTCACGCGTCGCGCGCGCCACGCGCTGGACGGAGATCGGCTGGCCGACGACGCGGGGCAGCGCGCCGTTGGGCCCGAGCAGCCGTTTCGCGTCGATCTGGCCGTAGGCGGCTTCGTCGACCGAGCCCGGCAGCGCCGCGTCGATCGCCCGACGGATCCGCTGGTCACCGTTGGAGGCCCTCAGAGTTCGCTGAATCGCCGCCGGGACGAGCAGGTAGCTTTCGATGTGACGGCGGCCCCAGGTAAAGAACTCGAGGCCCGGCACGCCCGAACCGGGATGCGGCGGCTGGTTACCGTCGTCTCGGTCCAAAACGCACAAGCCGGCCAGGCCCGCGTCCACTCCTCCCGCGCTGTGAAAATGCTCGGCGGCTCGAGCCGGGCGACGGCCGCCGAGAATGACAGATGCGCCGAAGAGCTGGCGGCCCATCGATGGCAGCAACCGATACGCCCAGGCCCTCAAAATCGCGCGGTCCTGGGGCCCCTCCATGTAGAGGATCAGCCGGCGGGGAGAGTGACGGGCGGGTCTCATAGCGGGATTTGTTCGCGGCACCGGGGCTCCCCGGGGGGGCAAATCTAGGATCCGCTCCTATTAGACCACATCCGCCCCGTCGATTCAGGCCAATAAACGCTTCATTTTGAACAAATTTTTTGCATAGGGGGCAATGGGGGGTGTACGTTGAATCCATGATCAACGTTCTGATTGCCGACGACCACAGCGTAGTGCGAGAGGGTGTCCGCCATCTGATCGAAACGGAAGGCGACATCAACATCTGCGCCGAGGCTTCGGACGGTCGCGAAGTCCTCGAGCAGATCGAGAAGAACAAGCCCGACCTCGTGATCCTCGACATCTCCATGCCCAGGATGAGCGGCCTGGAGACCCTCGAGCGCATCCGAACCAAACATCCCGGTACCAAGACCATCCTGCTCTCCGTGCACGCAGATCCGCCGATGATCCAAAGTGCGGTCGCTTTGGGTGTGGACGGTTACGTGCTCAAGAACGCGCGAAGAAGCGAAATCATTTCCGCGATTCGCGCCGTCGTTCGGGGTGGGAGCTACTTCAGCCCGACCGTTGCCCGCGAAATCGTGGCCCAGATTCGCGACCCGCAGCCCGCTACCGAGCAGCCGTTCTCGGTGCTCTCCGCCCGGGAGCGGGAAGTCCTGCACCTGATCGCCGAAGGCCTCGCCGCCAAGGAGATCGCGGCACAGCTCGGCATCAGCACCAAGACCGTCGAAGCGCACCGCACCAGCCTGATGCGCAAACTCGGCGTCCGAAAGGCGACCGAACTCGTGCGCTACGCGGTGCGCCACGGCCTGATCGAGGCCTGACCCGCCACACCCAGAAACGACCGACCCGTCTCGTCGCCGATTACTCTCGACGCATGACCGCGAGCATCTCGACGTGCGGGGTCTGGGGAAAGAGATCGAAGCACTGGGCGTCGATCAGCTGATAGCCGTGGTGATCGAATACCGAAAGGTCCCGTGCGAGTGTGGCTGGATCGCACGAGAGATAGATGATGCGCCCGGGTTCAGCCCTGGCGATCTGTTCGGCGACCGCTTCGCCGAGACCGGTGCGCGGCGGGTCGACCACGACCCGATCGGGATGGAGACGCGCAATCTCCAGATCGTCCAGCGCAGCCTCGACGGAACTCGCCAGTACGCGAACGTTGTCGAGGCCCGCTTCCCGAAGATTGACTTCCAGATCGCCGGCCGCAACCGGATTGGATTCGATAGCCAGGACTTCTTCGAAGTTCCGAGCCAGGCCGAGTGTGAAGAAGCCCGCTCCACAAAAGAGATCGAACACCCTCCGGCCTGTACCGGCGGCTCTTGCGACGGCTGACGAGAGCGCGTCGAGAAGCCCCGCGTTCGACTGAACGAAGACGCCCGGCGACACACCGATGCGATCTTCTCCGACGGGCAGCCACAAGCGCGGGCCGGCCGTCGCAGGCAGTGGCAACGCTCGCGTGGCGGGCGCGTCGAGGTCGGCGCTGCGGCCCGCGACCAACTCCCATTCGCCATCGGTCCCGGGCGGATCGTCGGCCAACGCCGAAAGGTGTACTTCGAGATCCTCGACCAGAATCGGACAACGGCGGGTTGCCGCAATGGCGTGGGAGCGCCGCCGCCGGTACCCCACCTTCCCCGCCGCGACCACCACCCGGCTGCGGGTGCGGTAGCGGTAGGGGGATCGCGATGGAATGATCGGCAACGCGATGTGATCGGGTAACGCGAAGCCACCAATTCGCTGCAGTGCCGCGAACGCGATCATCCGCTTGGCGTCGAGTTGGGCCGCGTAGTCGACGTGTTGCCACGCACAGCCGCCACAAGATCCGAACACGGCGCAAACCGGATCCGCGCGCTGGGGGCTGGGCTCGAGCAACGCCTCGACGACACCGCGCGAGTAGCTGGATCGGCGATCCGTGATCCGCACCCGAACGCGATCCCCTGGTGCGGTGAAGGGGACGAAGACCACCCGTCCGTCAGGCGCGTGACCAATGCCGTCCCCGCCCGCAGCGAGTTCCTCGACTTCGAATTCGATCAGCGGCTCCGAGTTCGATACCGAAGGCGATCTTCTCGCCCGGCGACGACTCGAATCTCGTTTTCGACGGGCGATCGCCTTGCTCCCTTCTCGCGCCCAGGGCTTCAGCGGGACCGCATGAACGAGCCCGCGCGGGGCTCCCGCCGGCCACACCAGGGGCAAAAACGCATGAACGCACACGAAGTCGGCCAGCGGCAGCGCGGGCAGCGATCGGGCAATGCGGGATGCGACCAGACGCGCTTGACCTTGCGTTTACACAGCGGGCAGTAGCGCATGAAGGGGCGCAGTTGCCCCTCACAACCCCGGCCCGCGCAGGTCCGAGTGGCCTTGGCGTCTTCGGGTGGCGTCTTTCCGTTGCCTTCGAAGCGCCCCGAATAACACCAGGGGCAAGCATCCCATTCGGGACGCACGCCGCGCTCGCAATCCCCGCAGACCAGCGGAAAACGCGTGACGTCTCGGTAGGAGTTATCCGAAGTTCCGCACCAGGGGCAATACTGCATCTCTTCGGCGATCGGACTGTCGCAGCGTCGACAGGAAAAACGCATTCCGAGACCCTTGCCGTGGACGCGGCGAAAGGCATTGGCCTGCACGGCCAGCGGAGACGGCGGTGCTTTGCGCTTACGCCGCACCTTCTTCACGGGCGTGGGGCGCGACGCCTGACTGAACGCGCGCTCGAGTGCGGTGTAGAGTTCGCCCGCGTCCACGTAGCGGCGTCGCGGATCGAAGCGCGCGGCTTTGCGCAATACCGGTTGTATTGCCTCGGGGACCTTGGCACAAAACCGCTCGTGTCCCTCGGGCGGCCAGTCGAAGGGCCACGTCGGCAGCACGCCAGTCAAAACCTCATAGGCGATCAATCCGAGAGAGAACACATCCGACGTCAAGCGACCCCGCCCGTAGGCCTGCTCGGGCGCCATGTAGCCCAACGTCCCCGCATCGGTCACGGTGCGCTCGACTCCCTTCGCGAAGCGCGAAGAGCCAAAATCGGTCAGCGCCGCACGGCCATCCTCGAAGATCAGGATGTTTTCGGGCTTGACGTCCCGGTGAAAGATTCGGCGTTCGTGGGCATAAGCAAGCCCGGAGGCGACCTCGCGGATGACCTCGAGCGCCGTGGCAGCAGAGCGTCTCGCGCGGCTGTAGTTGGCGAGGTTGGAAAGCGCGAGGTCGGTGACGATCGCGAAGCGACCGTCGATCCAGTCGGCATTGCGGATCGATACGACTCCCGGGTGTTCGAGCCGGCTCGCAATGCGCGCCTCGTGCTCGATCTTCTTGCGGCCCCACTCCGCAACCGCGTCAGGATGGGCGAGCTTGAGCGCTACCGCGCGATTTTCAACCGTATCGCGCGCCTTCCAGACCTCGGCGAACGCACCTCGGCCGACCTTCCGATCGAGCCGGTACTTTCCCACCCGACTACCGCGCCGCAACTGGCCAGCCAATCAACCGTTCTCCCGACTTCCGAAACCCAGTTCGGCCAACTTGGCACGTACGCTCGTACCCTCTGCGAGCAGCTCGCGCAACGCCCGGACGGCAGGGCGGTCCCAGCGATCCGCAGGAATGGCGAAATCATAATACTCAGCCTGGAGGCTTCGAAAGCGCAATCCCGCCTGACGGGCAACGGTTTCAATCGTCACTCCCCAATCCGCGCGCCCCTGGGACACCGCCGCGGCAACCGCAAAATGGGAGCGGGGTTCGTAGGGGTAGCCGGGCGGGCGGCGATCTCCGAGCAACTGATCGATCAAGATGCGCGTCCCGCTGCCCCGGTTGCGATTGACCATCCGCAGCTTTGGGTCCGCGAGCAGCGATTCGATGTCCCGGACTTCCTCGGCTCGGGTCACGACACCCTGTTGGCGCGCGTAACCCGGCAGCAGGCGCAGCGAAGCTTCGAGGAAGGGTCGGTTGTATTCGCCGCTGGCGGGATCGAGCAGGTGAATCGGTGCGACGTCGCACTCTCCGCGCAGCGCCGCGGTCAGGCCTCCCTGGCTCCCGACGGCGAGCAGCTTGACGCGAAAGCCTTCGCGGGCGAGCGCGCCCGCGATCACGTCGAGCCCCACGCAGTGGCTGCCGATCGCGACGAAGTCCGCGATCTCGAGTTTGTGCGACAGCAGGGTGACCTCCACCTCGGTGTCGGCGTCGACGATCTCGGTGTTGCGCGGAATGCGCACGAAACCATCCGCTCGGCTGAACGAGGTGACGGATCCGCTGCCCTTGCCCATGGGATACGCGGCCAGTTGGCCGTCGGGGCGCCGCACCAGGCCCACCAGCAGGTATTCCAGGCGCCCGCGCTCGGACGAAGTCTTGGTGGCCAGACGAGCGAGCCGGTGCTCTCGATCGCCCGGCGGGAGTCCGGCGAGCTCGCGAATTACCGGGGCGACGAATTCGTGAAAAGTGAACACCGCCGAGGTCGGGAAACCCGGCAGTACGACAACGGGAATGCGGCCGCTCGCGCCGAGGCAGATCGGCTTGCCGGGCTTGAGGGCGACGCCGTGTACGGTGATCCCCGGATCGAGATCCGCAACCACGCGAGCGTTGAGGTCGCCCTCCCCCTTGGAGGTTCCGCCCGAGAGGATCACCAGGTCGGCATCTTTCAGCGCTCGGCCCAGCGCGGCTCGAAGCCCCGCTTCGTCATCTCGAAAGGCGCCGTGGAAGATCGGCTCCGCACCCAACTCGCGCACGGCGTCCGCGAGGATCCGGCCATTGCTGTCGAACACGAGGCCGGGCCGCATCCTCTCGCCGGGTTGCACGATCTCGTCTCCGGTGGAGAGAATCGCGACTCGCGGTCGCCGCACCACTGACACTTCATTGCGTCCAATGGCGGCCAGCACGCCGGTTTCGCGGGAAGTCAGCTGCGCGCCGCTGAAGACGACGGTTTCTCCCCAGCCGATGTCCGTACCTGCAAACGACACCGCGGCGCCCGGAACGCGCTCGCGCCTGGCAACCACCGAATCTCCCTGAACGTCGGTGAACTCGACGGGCAGTACGGCATCTGCTCCGCGGGGCAACATCCCACCGGTTGCGATGGACGTCGCCGTCCCGGACAACACTTCCTGGCTCGGTGCGACACCCGTAGGGATCGTTTCGGAGTTGAGCCGAAGTAACACGGGCTCGATTTCGGTGGCTCCGTAGGTGTCCTCCGCGCGGACCGCAAAGCCGTCCATGTTGGATCGGTCGAAGCCGGGCACGTCGACCTCTGCCCGAACGTCCTCGGCCAGCACCCGACCCAGAGCATCCTCGAGTGCCACTGTTTCCGCAGGCACGGCGGCGATGTCGAGGGTTGCGCGCCAGCGGCGCTCGGCTTCGTCACGCTCGATCACTTCGAGAAACTGCTGTTGTTTCACGGCGCGACCTCTTCGGGGATTTCGTCGTCGTAGAGCAGGACTTCGACCTCGGCACCCTCCGCCATGCCCTCCAGCTCGCGCGGAACGATCACGCAGCCGTCGGCCCTTACGGTGGAAGACAGGATCGAAGCGCCGGAGGTGGCAATCGGGATGACTTTCCCGCTTTCGACCGCGATGCGCACGTAATCGGTCCGGCCCACCGCCGAGCTGATCTTGCGAGCGAGCGGGAGCCGCACCCGTCGGTGGGGCCATTCTCGCGAGCGCCCCCCCAATGCGCGCAGGCTCGGGCCCGCGAAGAACTCGTAGGCGCACAAACAACTCACCGGATTGCCCGGTAGCAGGAAAACCAATCGACCTTCGATCCGGCCCACTCCGGTCGGACTCGAGGGGCGCATCGAGATGCCGTGAAAGTCGAGGCTGCCGAGTTCCGCGACCAATCGAGGCGCATGGTCCTCGGTACCGACCGAGCTGCCGCCCGTGACGATCACCACATCGGCATCTGCATCGCGAAGCGCATCGCTGATGATTTCCGGACGATCGGGCAGAATCTCGAAAGGCAGTAGCTCGCCCCCGTCGCGGGCCACCAGCGAGCGCACCACCACCGAGTTGCTATCGACGATGCGCGGCCCTTCGGGCTGGCTACCCGCCGGCAACAATTCGTCTCCCGTGATGACCAGCTGTACACGCGGGCGCCGCACACATGTCGGAGCGCTGACGCCGATCGAAGCGAGCAGGCCCGCGTCCTGTGGCCGCAAGCGGCGGCCCGCTCGCAAAACGAGATCGCCGACGCGAATGTCCTCGCCAATCGCTCCGATGTTTTTGTGCGGAGCCACCGCTTCGCTGATTTCGACCACACCTTTCCGCTCTTCACAGACTTCGGCCATCACCACGGCATCCGCGCCCGCTGGAATCGGGGCGCCCGTCATCACCCGGACCGCATTCCCGCGCTCCACTCGACCCGCGAAGGGTTTGCCAGGCAGGGCCTCTCCGAGAACGCTGAGCGCGATGGGGTCATAGGCGCTCGCCCCAAAGGTGTCTTCACCGCACACCGCGTAGCCATCCATCGCAGAACGCGCGAAACCCGGCACGTCGACTTCGGCACGCACCTCTTCGGCCAACACCCGACCGACACACGAAAGAAGATCTACCGCCTCGGAAGCAAGGGGGCGGATCTGTACGCCGAGGAAATCCTGAACCTCTTCGACATCCGCCCGTTCGGCGAAACCCTTCATCCGAACATCGCGCATGGCTCTTGCCCCAGAATTGCGCAGGCGGAGAAACTGCGGTCTCCCCGCCTGCGAAAACCCGATTCGATTGAACCCACCCAATGGGACGGCCGCCCGGTTGGCCCACGGTGCGGCGACCCATCGTCGAGTCGAGGGAGAATACCAGAGAAAAAGAGCCCCTCGGAGCACGGCTTGGTGGGTTTGATGGGGGCGCGGCCTGGCGCAGTAGCGATTCTCGCCAGCTGGCGTCTGGACTCCGAGTTCCGGTTCACCGAGGCGGCGGGTGTCCCCCGGGCCTCCGACGGGGCAGGCCCTGATTGGTGCCGAAGCGGCGCTGCGGAAATCCCCCGAGCCTCTGCGCGAGATTGGTTACCGCGA
>JAHEEJ010000157.1 GCA_024640705.1 Deltaproteobacteria bacterium | reverse complement strand
CTTCGAAGACCGTTCCATCCTCTAGCACCAATCGGGTGTCGCGCTTCGTCATCGATCCTCCTTGTCGCTCGCAGGAACGGCGGTTCAGACACTCCGAGAGAGCAGTGTCGGCGGGGGCGGGCATCGGCCGAACGTCGACGAGCTGATCATAGGCAAAACGAGCCGGGTTTTCGGCAATCTCCGACAAGAGGCATTCCGTTGAATACGCCGAGGCGTGAGCAGAGCCCTCCCTTACCGCCAGTTCTCCACAGGTCTATCCTCTCCACGCCACACTCACAGCGGAGGGAGAACCGTGCCCCACAACCCCTACGAAGACGTCCGCGTCACGGGCCATCTGATTGATTCCGGCATCATGTCCGCGATCATGGACGCCGTCGTCGCCCTCGACGCCGAGTTCGAGATCCTCGAGTTCGAAGTCGGGAGGACGAACAAGGATTCATCCTCGGCGGTGCTTCGAATCGGGGCTCGGGATCGAGAGTCGCTCGACGAGATCCTTCGCGTGGTCCAGAAGCGGGGTGCCGAGCCGATCGATCCGCACGACGCGGAGGTGGCGCCCGCACCCGCCAACGGGGTTCTCCCCGAGGGCTTCTACTCGACGACGAACCTGGAGACGGCGGTGCGGATCGACGGTCGCTGGATCGCCGTGGATGGGCAAGAGATGGACCTCGGCGTTCGGGTGGATCGCTCCACCGGTGTTGCCGATGGTGTACCCATGGCCGACGTGATCGCCGGCGACCTGTACGTCGTCGGGCACACTGGCATCCGGGTTCGTCCTCAAGAGCGACCGCGCGAGGGGCTGGCGTTCGAGTTCATGTCCTCCGCGGTGTCTTCCGAGAAGCCCAAGGCTCAAGTCATTTCTGACGTCGCGGATCTCCTGCGCGAGACTCGCGCGCAGGGCAAAGAGATCGTTGTCGTTGCGGGCCCGGCCGTGGTTCACACCGGTGCGGGGCCGCATCTGGCCCGCCTGGTTCGAGCCGGGTACGTGAGCGTTCTCTTTGGCGGCAATGCCGTCGCCGTGCACGATATCGAAGCGGCTCTATTTGGTACGTCACTCGGTGTGTCGCTCGAGGAGGGCATTCCGACTCTCGGCGGACATCAACACCACCTTCGGGCCGTCAACACGATCCGGCGTGAAGGCTCGATCGCGGCGGCGGTCGAATCCGGGGTACTCACTTCGGGGCTCATGTGTACTCTCGTTCAGACCGGAACCCCCTTCGTGCTCGGGGGCTCTGTGCGAGATGACGGGCCTCTGCCGGACGTGATCACCGATGTGCTCGAGGCGCAGGCCGCGATGCGTCCGTACTGTCGCCGGGCCAGTGTCTGTCTGATGCTGTCGACGATGCTCCATTCGATCGCCACGGGAAACATCCTCCCCGCCAGCACCCACACCGTGTGCGTCGATATCAACCCGGCGGTCGTCACGAAGCTTGCGGACCGGGGGAGCTGGCAGACCATCGGCATCGTTACCGATGTGGGTCTTTTTCTCGAGCAACTAGCCAACGAACTCGGCGCGTAGGAACTGACGTGCCCCTTGCCCTCTCGGATGGCGGATAGGTAAAAGTAAAAGAAATAGGTAAAAGAAGCCGGGTTTTCGGCGAAGACCGATCATCCGGGATTCTGTCAAGTCGCAAGGCGAGTGCGAATCAGTCCCAGCGGGGTCACCGACTCACCCCACCTCCAATCGCGGAGATCGCGTCTATCGGCGTCGCGGTCTTCCGCGCGATTTTCTTCGCACCCGTCATCTTGCGAGGTGCGAGAGGATTCCTATTTGATAATATTTATCAAAGTAAAACTATAACATAAATAGTCTCTTTTTGTATCGCATTACAGCTGACGCAGATCCCTTCTCGAGGGTAAAGGAGATGATTCGAATGAAAGAAATAAGAATCGTGAACTTCGTTTCGTTGGCTCTTGCAATGATCGCAACTGTGTTGTCGGTTCCGCTATTCAGTAATCCAGCCGCAGCAGATCCTGGAAGAGGCGCCTCCGAGCCCCGCGTGGTGGGACTCGACGATCAGTTTGCCTGCACCAACTTCGTGGCGGCGGGCAGCGGAAGCGCCACAGGTGAAGTGATCGCCTCAAAAAACAGGGACCTGCAATACGCCCAGGTCATGAAATTCGTTCAGCCCGAAGAGGGCTACGCGTTCATCGGCGCAATGTCGATGAATCAGGCGGGGATTTCCCAGGGGATCAACGAGCACGGTCTTTCGATAGGGCATACCTGGATGCCCGTTCCGAAGTTCTTCAGCGGCGGCCATTCGCCCTTCATCGTCAACCAGCTCGTGCTCGAAAACTGCGCCTCCGTCGACGAGGCAATCGCGTTCATCCGCAATTTGCCAAAACAGCAGGGCGCAACCTACATGGTGGCGGATAAGGACAAGGCCGCATTCATCGAAACCGTCCCTTCGCTATACACGCCAGACACGGTGGCAGAGGTCGTTGAGGACGGTGTCAGGTACCACACCAACCACTATATTTACGAGCCGTTCTACTCGTGGGTCATCGAGGACGGCTTCGGTTACATGTGGACGCCTTCCTACGTGAGATACGACAGGGCTGCCGAGCTGGTTGCCAACGCCGGATCTGTCGTTACGCCCGAGCTCGTAATGAGCTTCACGAGGGATCTCGAATCGTTTGGAAACGGGCACGTAACCGACGTCTACGCGGCCCATCCCGAGGTTCCGAGCGGTGCGTGGTCGAATGGGTGGCCAGGCTTCTCGATCAACAACACGAGAACTGTCTCCTCCACGGTGTTCGTATTGGACAAGGAGCATCCCGAGTTGCTCTCGGAGATGTGGATGGCGATGTACAACCCAGCTTATTCCGCATACACCCCGCTCCACAACGCGATGTTGCGGAACCTGGATGCTTCGACCGATGGGCTGGAGATGTACATCGACGGCAGGGCCTGGCAAACCGCAGCCAACCTCAGGGATTCCGAGATATATGAGTGGGGAGAACTCTACCCCGATTTGGAGACGTGGGAGAGCGCAGCCATCGACGCCACAGTCGAGAATGAAGCGATTGCAGCCGATCTCATCGACGATGGAAAGCCCGCTGCCGCCGCTGCCTATCTCACCGAATCCGACATCGATCGGGCCCTCGACGCGATCGATCTGCTGATCGATGCAGGAGCGTGGGTCAGCCATCCGTGATCCGGCCAACGGGGATCGGGTTTCGACGAAAACGAAGCGGCTAGCTCTACCGAGCAGATGAGGGAGTGGGGCGGGGGGTTCCTCTTCCGCCCCTTCTTTTTTTCGCAGCGTGCCGGAACCATCAATCTTCGGCGGCGTCTCCGGCAGAACCGGGCGGGCTCCCGGTCGGGCTAGGTGCTCCCGCCCGTCTTGTAGAAGCGAGAGGGGTCGGCCGCCCCCTGCCGAGTCAGCGTCTGCAGCGCCGCGAGTGCCCCCGCGCCCGCAAGAACGGGCAGCGGAGCAGAGGGCTCGGGAAGGCCGTAGCACATGAGCAACCGCGCATCGTCCTGCCTACGCCGCTGATCAATCATCGCTGAGATCGCAAGAGTTCCAACGGTGTAGCTGTGATTTGGGCGCGCCACGCCTCCGACTTCCCGTCCGGGTCTGGTGCACACCCGACCCGCGTTTTGACAGAATCCCGGGTCATCGGTCCTCGCCGAAAACGCAGTTTCAGTGGTCCATCCTCTCAATGGCTGGACGCCGCCGATTCCGCGACCAGTGCGTGTTGCTCCACCTCGGTAAACAGGCCGGAGTATGCGGCAGGGGACGGGCCGCCATTGATCATGACGACTACGGGCTCCCCGGCGGGCAGGGATCGTTTGGCAATCCAGGCCAGGAAGGGCCCATCGGTGTTGTAGCTGTTTCCGAAGCCACCGATCACATAGATCGGCTTGCCGGGTTCCGCATCCGCGCGGGCCTGCAGGATTTGCTCGAGGCGTTTGCGCTTGCCATCCGCCCAGGTCACCGGGTAGATCAATTCCTCGGTGAGCAGCCCCGCTCGCTCGATCACCCTGATGCCGCTGATGCGCTCGGAATCGATGTCCAGGGTCGCCGCTGCGCCGCGCACAAAGCGTTCCGCACTGGCCGAAATGATCTGCACTTCGACGCCCGCGGATTGCAGTCCGCGGATGATATACACGGAACTCGCAAAGTAGTGGGGGCTGTATCGAGTCCGAAAGGCATCCTCCGCCAGCCGCGACACCTGATCAGCGTTGGCTCCGCGCAGCATCTGTAGAATGTAAGGGTACGCGATCCAGTGTCCAATTCGCTCGTCTAGCAGCGAGTAGTCACGCCAGAACGCCGCGAACCCGCCGTTTTTCGAATACAGGGCCGACAGGCCATCCTCGATCGAAAGCTGAGCCAATCCCGGATAGACGGTCCGCCCATCTCGCTGCAGGCCCTCTGAGCAATCGCCGTCCAGGATCGTACCGTCGAAGTCCCAGACCGTGATGAACGCGGCATCCTGCGGCGCTCCGCTGGCGAGGATTGCGTCTCGCACCCCCAGCAATCGGTCCAGCAGCTCCGTGGATCGGGGCTCGGGTTGTGCTGCGCCGAGCACGACTGGAGCGATACACAACAACAACAATGATCGAATTCGAACGAATCGCGGACTTGCGCTCATTCGCGAAAATACCGACTCAACCAATAACATCATCGAGACCCCTCGTGAACCCGCAGACAAGCTAATTCGATCGGGTCACGGAAGCAAAGGGGATCCCATTCCCTGCGCCGTTGCCGCTTTCTCGACGGAACCTCGATGGGTTCGCGCCGTACGCGATCGACGGGCTCGACCCGCTGACACAGAAAGGTGAATACAGGTGGCGGGGACGGCCGTTGGGCCGCCCCCGCCGTAGTTTCGTGGCCTGGAGCGCCAGGGGCGTGGCTTGCGCTTCTTCCCCCGGTGTTTGGGTGCGCGTGCGCGCCCAAAGTGGACTGTAAGCCGGGTCCTGTTCCGACCCCCGGTTACCCGGAAGCCGGCGAGGATCATTCATCTAGACGGCGCATTGCTGCGCCGCTCGAGCACTCTAACCCGGACGCTGGTCGCCGCAGCTCGCGCTGCGGCGGCTTCGGGCGGGTCGCCCTCGACAGCCTCCCTATTCGAGCTTGCTCCGGGAGGGGCTTGCCCCGCCGCCGGTCACCCGGCTGTCGCGCGTGGGCTCTTACCCCACGATTTCAACCTTGCCTGTGCCTCCCAGCGCACCGCGAAGCGCGCCGATCATCGGCCATCGGCGGTTTGGTTTCTGTTGCGCTTTCCCTCGGGTTGCCCCGGGTCGCCGTTAGCGACCTCCCTACCCTGTGGAGCCCGGACTTTCCTCCCGCGGACGGTGGTTGTCCGCCGGCGATCCTCCATCCACCTCCGGCCCCGATAGCGTACCCGTCTACACGCGGGCGGGGCAAGCGGGCCTGCGGGCGCCGATTTCGGGTCCGGGCCGGCATTTGGAGCGTCGCGTGATACGCTGCGCGCTGTGAGAGCCATTCTGATCGATGAGCCCGGCGATCCTTCGGTGATGAAACTCGGCGAGGCGCCCGCGCCCGCGCTCGAGCCCGGCGCGATCCGGATTCGCGTCGCGGCCACGTCGGTCAACCGCGCCGATCTGCTCCAGCGCCAGGGCCTGTATCCGCCTCCGCCCGGCGCGTCTTCGATCCTCGGTCTCGAGTGCGCGGGCGAGGTGGCGGAGGTCGCCGACGGCGTCGCGGGCTGGCAGGTCGGGGACCGCGCGATGGCGCTGCTCAGCGGGGGAGGCTACGCGGAAGAAGTCGTCGTGCCCGCGGGCTGCGCGATGAAGGTGCCCGACGCGCTCTCGCTGGAAGAAGCCGCGGGGATCCCGGAAGTCTTCCTGACCGTGTTCTTGAACATCTTCGAGCTGGCCGCGCTGCCCGACGGTGGATCGGTGCTGGTCCACGGCGGCGGCAGCGGCATCGGCACCGCCGCGATCCAGCTCGTCAAGCGCGCCGGGGGCACGATTGTCGTCACTGCGGGCTCGCCCGAGAAGTGCGCGCGCTGCGTGGAACTCGGTGCGGACCGGGCCGTCAACTACCGCGAAGAGGACTTCCTCGCCGCGGTGCGCGAGCAGACCGACGGCCGCGGGGTCGACGCGGTGCTCGATTCGATCGGCGCCAAATACCTGGAGCAGAACCTCAAGGCGCTCGCCGTCGGGGGGCGGCTCGTGGTGATCGGACTGATGGGTGGCGCCAAATCGGAGATCGCGCTCGGCCCGCTGCTCGCGCGGCGGCTTTCGCTGATCGGCTCGACGATGCGCTCGCGATCCGCCGAGGCGAAAGCGGCCACCGTCGCGGCCTTCGAAGCCCGCTTCGGCGCCGCGCTCGAAGCCGGCGAGATCCGCCCGGTGATCGACCGGATCCTGCCGCTCGCGCAGGCGCCCGAAGCCCATCGCGTCGTCGCGGCGAGCGAGCACTTCGGCAAGGTGATCCTGCGCGTCGCCTGATCGGCGGCCGAGTGCTTCCCGAATCCGCCGGGTGCGGCTAAGCTCTGCCCCCCGGATTTGCGCGAACGATTCGCGCGCAGCCTTCACGAGATTCACGAGGAGATGAGACGATGGCCCAACTGGAGCGCACCCTTTCGATCGTAAAACCCGACGCCGTCGCGGCCGGCGCCACGGGCGACATCCTGAGTCGCTTCGAAAAGGCGGGTCTGACGATCATTGCGCTCAAGAAGATGCGGCTCACCGAAGCCCAGGCCCAGGGCTTCTACGCGGTCCACAAACAGCGCCCGTTCTTCCACGACCTCGTGAAATTCATGACCGAGGGCCCGATCGTGGTGAGTGTGCTCGAAGGGAAGGGCGCCATCGCGAAGAACCGCGACCTGATGGGTCCGACGGATTCCAGCAAGGCGCCGGCCGGCACGATCCGCGGCGACCACGGCACCGACATCGAGCGCAACGCGTGCCACGGCTCCGACGCACCCGAGACGGCGCGCGTCGAGATCGCGTACTTCTTCAACGCGATGGAGATCCAGGCGCCGGTCGAGGCGCTGCCCGCCTGACAGGATTCGGATCAGCGGCTCGCTGGCAGGGAGCGCCTCGTTGGCTGGGGAGCGCTCACTTCGGAATGAACGAAATCGAGTCTTTGTCCCGGCCGTCCGAGGAGACCGATTGATATTTCTCGGTGACTTCCACCACGCCCGAGCAGCCGTCCGGCGTACACGAGAGTCCGCCCGCGGCGGTGTTCGTCGGGATTCCGGTCGTGTCCAGGATCGTAGTGGTGATCCGCGTTCCCGCGCAGACCTCGATGCGATGGGCCGAATCGCGCAGCGAGCCCGGATCGATGATGTGGCCTGTGATCTCGTGCGAAACCTTCGCATTGTCCGACGGGCTCTGGCCCTTCGCGGTCGTGGAGATCCGAGTCACCGGCCAGGCCGCAGTACACAGATCTGGTGTAGGTGTCGGTAGTGGGGTAGCCGTCGGAGTCGGCGTCGGCGTCAGAACGGTCACCGTCACCTGGTCATAGGCGCCACCACACAGGTCGTAGCATGAGGGATCGAGATCGATCACAACCAATTCTGCGGTGTTCGTCGTTGTTTCCTCGAGTGTCGTCGTCCGGGTCAGCGTCTCGCCGGTCGATTGACCGATCACCCCGAGCTTGTCGTCGTACACTTCCACCAGCGCGTAGCCACCGGCAAGAGTGACGAGGTAGTAGTAGGTGACCTCTTCCCCGACGTAGGCGACGCAGGAATCCTGGGCGGGGCCCCCGCCCACCGAGCACTTCTTGTCCAGGCTGCAGCCGAAGTCACAGGGCGGCGTCGGACCCGCTTGGCTCTCGAGCACCAGCAGGATCGTCGTTCCGAAGGCGAGTGCAAGAGCTAGTGCACTTCGAATTGCCGCACGCAATAGGCCGAATCGAGTTCTCATAAGACCGCCCTCCCAAACGCGCCGACCAGCACCATCCAAACACGAAAGGGCAAGTGCCGTCAACCCGATTCTTCTCCGGGCGGTTGATTTCTCGCAGGCGGGCTGGATCGAAATTTCGGGATCCAACTCGTACTCACCAAAGGTGAATCGCATCTGGCTCGAGACCTCGGCACTGCCCCGCGGGCCATAGTGCCACAACCCACTTTCGGGGTGGCAGGAAAATGGTCAAACAAAGGTCAAGCAATGGTCAAGCTTTGCGGGCGCCCAGCGGGTAGGAAGGAGACACGTAGATGTGGCTCGGGAAGCCACGAAAACCGCGGGGAGGTAACCACAGAATGAGCAATAAGTTTTGGAACATTGGAGCGGGTCTGGTGGCGATGGCCGGGATCCTGCTGGTCAGCGGTGTGGCAT
>JAHEEJ010000156.1 GCA_024640705.1 Deltaproteobacteria bacterium | reverse complement strand
CGATCGTGCCCGACCGCCCGGTGTGGATCGCGAGCGTCGCATGGCACAGCTACTGGTTGAATTCGAAAGCACTCGAAGTTCTCGGCATCGGTGAAAGCACGCCCGACCCCCGCCCGGGGATTGCGACCTACGTGCGAGACGAAAACGGCGAGCTGACGGGATGGGTCAAGGAAGGAGCGGGCTGGCAACATCTCGCAGAGCAATTCCGAACCGATCCGAAACTCCATCAGCAAGGTATGACGGCGTTTCTGCAGAAACTGAGCGAGCACGGCGTGACGACCGTCTACGATGCCGGCAATTTTGGCTACGAAGACGAGGTCTACGGTTTTCTCGCGGGACTCGAGCGCGAGGGGAAGCTGCCACTTCGATACGAAGGCAGCTATCAGGTATTCACGCCGGAGCGAAGGAACCACGCGGTTGCGGAAATGAAGCGATTGCGGCGCACCTACGCTGGTGGTCGACTCCAGTTCAACACCGTCAAGCTCTTCATGGACGGCATCAACGAGAACCGCTCGGGCGGAATGCTCGATCCCTATGGCGACGATCCCGACTACGTGGGCCAGACGCTGCTGACAGTGGATGAGCTCGCGGATTTCATCCTGGAACTGCATCGAGAGAAATTTGATCTGCACGTTCACACGATTGGGGACCTGGCCGTGCGAACCGTGCTCGACGCGCTGGAACGAGCGCAGACAGAGGTGGGGGGCGAACTGTATCCAAGGGTCACGATCGCACACCTGGAAGTGATCAACGCTGCCGATCTGGCCCGAATCAAGGCGCTTGGCGTCACGGCCAACTTCACGCCATGGTGGCATGGTGGCAATACAGCGGACTCCGCCGCAGACGCACTCGGCGAGGACCGCTCTGCGAATACGTTTACCGCCAGCCCCCTGTTCGAGCTGGGTGCTCGGGTGGCGTTTTCCAGTGACGATTGGCAATTACCCGTGTTGAGTCCGTTTCTCGGCATGCAGGTGGGTCACACGAGGCGGGATCCGCAAGAGATGTCAGAAGAAGCGTCCTACGCCGATTCGGCGGCCAGGCCACCGGAATCCGAGCAACTCGATCTCGAACTCATGGTTCGCGGCTACACGATCAACGGTGCGTATCCGTTCCGAATGGAGGATCGGATTGGTTCGATCGAAACCGGCAAGCTTGCGGACCTCGTCGTGCTCGACGAGAATCTCTTCGAGCTGGATCCCTCCGATATTCATCGGATCAAACCATCTGCGGTAGTGATGGAGGGCGAACTCATACACGGCGACATTCCCTGAGGTTCCGCAACGGAGGCTGGTCATCTGCAAATGAAGCACTGCCCCAACCAGGACTGTGAAAATCTCGTGCGCCACGGTTCGATCGCTGAATTCTTCGACATCGTCGATGTCTGCACGGATTGCGGCACGCCGCTGGTCCCAGGAGAAGCGCCACGCCCGGAACCGCCGACCTACCGGGAACTCGAAACCATCTACCAGGCGGCAGACGGAACCCAGGCTCACCTGATCAGGGCTGCGCTGGAAGAAGAGGGAATTCCCGTGAACATTTCAGGTGAGGCGTTGATGGGTGCTGTCGGAGAACTTCCCGCGACCATGCTGCAGGTCGAAGTACAGGTGCCGCCGGAGTTTGCGGTCAGAGCGCGCGAAATCGCACTGCAATGTGAAACCGGTCGTCCGAGTAAGAAAACGCCCGATTGATCTGCCTTGCCAGCGGGCGAGCTTGCGCTGCGGGCGCCGGGCAGCCGAGCGGAATGGATCCATGGTACGATCTCGCGGCACGCGCTCCGGCCCAGGGCTAACGGTCAGCGCTGGTCGATGCCGCCGAGCGCCAGACACTCGAGAACCCCGGAGTCGACATGACTGATCAATCGGATGAGGCCAAGGCTGGCGGTTTCGGAGCGAGGCTTGGCAAAATCGGTCGATCGATTGCCCAAAATCCAGTCCGAAGCATCCAGATCGTCTTCTTCACACTGGTCGCGATCATCGTGCTTCAAAATCTCGAAACGACCTCGATCGACGTTCTGTTCTGGTCGTTTGCCGCCCTGCCCAAACTGGTTCTGATCTTCGCATCCATGATCGTAGGTGCCCTCGCCTGGGAGTTGGCACGACGGCTGAAGGGCTAGCGCGCGGCCGGTGCGGATCGCTGCCATTCGGGCTCTCAGCGTAATCTCTCTCGCCCTGCTCGGTGGGTGCGATTTCGGGCAATTCATTTCCGGTCCTCCTGCTTCAACCTGCGCGGAATCGGGCGCCCGCTGCCAGCTTCCGAACGGACCACTGGGGGTTTGCGAGCTCTCCCCTTGCGCCACCGGAGTCGATCCTCCGTGCTTTGCCTGCACGCCTCAGCATTGAGGCACATCCGGTGGGCTTGGACCGCTCTGCCTAACAAACCCATCTGCCCGATACGACAGGCCAGTCCGACGCTTCATGTTACAATCCGGCCTTCAGCAAAATGAATTCCAGCGGAGGTCGGAATGTTTTCTCTCGCAGGTCTCAACGCACTGATCACCGGCGGCACCGCGGGCATTGGACTGGCGACCGCGCGGCGCTTTGCGGCTGCAGGCGCCAAGGTCGTGATCGTCGGCCGCCGAGATGCAGCCAATATCGCCAAAGAGCTGGGCGGAGAATCCATCCGCGCAGACGTCGCCGACGAGGCGCAGCTGCGCGCCTGTTTCGAGGAAGCGGAGGCGCGCCTCGGCAAGCTCGACATCGTCATGAACAATGCCGGGATCGGCACCGTCGGCCTGACCATCGCCGAGCACAGCGCTGACGAGTTCCAGAAAATGTTGGAGATCAACCTGAAAGCGGTTTACAACGGGCTGCGCTATGGGCCGATGCACATGAACGACGGCGGATCGATCATCAATACGGCTTCGGACTCGGCCACACTCGCAATTCCCGGCTACGCGCAGTACTCGGCGACCAAGGCTGCCGTTTGCAGCCTGACGCAAGTGGCCGCGATGGAACTGATTCCGCGAAAGATTCGCGTCAACGCCATCTGCCCCGGCTCGGTCTGGTCGGAGATGGTCCCTCCGGACGATCCCGAGGTTGCGATCACCGAGCACATGAGCCCGATGGGTCGGGTGGGAGAACCGGAGGAGATCGCAGCACTGTGTCACTTTCTCGCGGCGCCCGACTGCCGCTACCTGACGGGCCAGTCGATCTACGTCGACGGCGGCAACACGGTGGGATATGCCGACCACACCCTCGAGGCGATGGAGCGACTATAACTGCAGAATTTCGCGTTAGTTGAACGCCCGCGCCTCGATCCCGGAGGATCTTCATGACCACCGACACCCTCGCCAACTGGCACCGACTCGTAAAAGACAAGAACCCCAAAGGGCTCGACTCGCTGCTGGCCGACAACGCCGTCTTCCACTCCCCAATCGTTCACACACCGCAGGTTGGAAAAGAGATCACGGCGAAATACCTCACCGCGGCGTTCTACGTACTCGTCAACGAGTCCTTCCAGTATGTGCGCGAGGTCTCCAGCAACCGTGACGCGGTTCTGGAATTTCAGGTCGAGATCGACGGCATCTCGGTGAACGGCGTGGACATGATCCGGTGGGACGACGCGGGAAAGATCGTGGACTTCAAGGTGATGCTGCGCCCGATCAAGGCAATCAACTTGATCCATCAGAAGATGGCGGCGTTGCTGCTGGCGAGCCAGTAGTGGATGCCGGTGATCCCTGCAGGCTACGAGATTGGCCGGCCGCGGCGCGACGATTTGCCCAGTCTTCCGGCGATTGAAATTGCGGCGGCGGCGCTCTTTCCGGCAGAGGATCTCGCCCCGGCGCTTCAAGCGGAAAGCGACCCCCCGTCGTTCTTCGAACAGGCATTCTCGGCGGGCCGACTCTGGGTTGCGCGCACGCTCGAACCCGCAACTCCCGTCGGCTTTGCGGCGGTCACCCTGCTCGACCGACAAGCCCATCTCCAGGAGATCGATGTTCTCCCCGAGCACGGGCGCCAGGGGCTTGGCCGTGCCCTCGTTGTTCACGTGATCCAGTGGGCCCGGGCGATGGACTTCCGCTTCCTCACACTCACGACGTTTCGCCACCTCGCCTGGAATGGGCCTTTCTACGCGAGCTTCGGGTTTGCCGAAATTCCCGCTCCCGATCTGGGGCCACAGATTCGGATCAGCCTGGAGGAGGACACACGAATGGGCCTCGATCCGAGCAAGCGAATCGCGATGCGTCTCGAGCTGCGCGTTACCTGACCGCGCGCTTCGACTGACACCGTACGGAGCGATCCGACTGATCCGTGGTACCTTCTCGCCGAGCGCCCCACCCGGTGCTCGCGGTCAGCGCTGCAGGGTGCAGCCGAACGCGTGGACGTCGGGCGCCACGAGATCGAATCCTGGAGAGATTTCAAGTGAAGCACACCAGAACCAATCTAATCATCGTCTGTGCGGTTGCGCTTTCCATCTTTGGTTGCACGTGGGTTTCGGTAACCGAAGAAGGTCAGAACGTTCGCCTGCTTCAGGCCAATGCAACCGCGGGATGCGAAAAGATTGGAAACGTGAGCGCCAAAACGACGAACCACGTCACCATCTTCGCGAGATCCGATCGAAAGATTCAAGAAGAACTCGAATCCCTCGCACGGAATGAGGCCACCGAACTGGGCGGCAACGCGATCGTGCCGATCGGCACCGAGAAGGAGGGGCGGCAGTCGTTCGACGTCTATCGATGCGCGCCTCGGTGATCATCCAGCCCGATCATCCGCCTGGCAGTGGGCGACGGCTGGCCGAATGAGGCGCCGCTAACGAAGCGCCCGCTCTAGGGGGTCAATCAAATGCCTGGATTCTGGGCACGGCTTCTGGTCATTTCCGTCGGATTGTTGATCGCGTCCGGGCTCCTCCCCGGAATCGAGATCGTGGGTTTGCCCGCTCTGTTCTTTGCAGCGCTGGTATTGGGCTGCGTGAATGCGGTCATCCGGCCTGTCGTCATCCTGATGACCATTCCATTTACGATCGTCACGCTCGGTTTGTTCCTTTTCGTGGTGAATGCGGCGATGCTCGGCTTGACGGCCTTTCTGGTGCCGGGATTTTTCGTGGCGGGCTTCTGGTCGGCTCTGTTTGGCTCTGTGATCGTCAGCATCACCGGCATGTTCGCGTCCTGGTACATCGGGCCCAAGGGCACGGTGGATGTTCTCGTGATCGAACGAGGCCGACCGCGCGAGATGTGAGCGTTTACTGACTGCACGAAAAAGGAAGCACACGCGCATTATGTCTACTGCCTGACCATGAACGAAGACGATCGGGTCGAGAAGATGGTCAAGATCTGGAACGCACCCTGGACGCTGAAGCAATTGGGCTGGGCGTAGCTGCGAGACAGAAGTCGGGCGCGCGCGTGAACGACCGGTGAACTGGGAGCCTCGACTCCAATCGCGTTAGGAGCAGCGACACACCATGAGCGCAAGATTCGCATGCATGTTGGCACTCGGCCTTCTGCTGTTTGGCGGTTCCGCATTCGGCGACGAACACCCCGAGCTCCAGGCGTTTCCCGCCGCGCAGGAGGGCATGGAACGCTTCGTGATCGTGCTCCCGCACAAGGAGCGAGGCGAGGAAGACGACTTCAAGGTCGAACTCATCGTTGGCAAGGAGATGCTCACCGATGGCGTGAATCTGGTGCGGCTTGGCGATGCGATCGAGCCGCGCACACTCGAGGGCTGGGGTTACACGTACTACGAAGTGAGCGGATCTTCCGCAACCCTCAGCACCCTGATGGCGCCTCCCGAGGGCGCGCCAAAGGTGAAGACCTTCGTGCAGGCCGCTCCGCTGCAGATCCGGTACAACAGTCGGCTTCCGATCGTCGTCTACACGCCCAGGGGATACGAGGTCCGCTACCGGATCTGGAGCGCCTCCCAAACGACCCACACGGCCGAGCGGGGCTAGCGGATTGTTGACGCTCGAATAAAGTCGAGTTAGCTTGAGTATCTCTTCAACCCTCCGGTGGGGAGATTCTCATGCAAGTCACCGTCGCCTGCAGCCAGATGCATTGCAGCTGGGACATCGAAGCCAACATCGCGAGAGCGGAAGCGCTGGTGCACCAGGCCGCAGACGAGGGGGCGCAGATCATCCTGCTGCAGGAACTGTTCGAAACGCCCTACTTCTGCATCGACGAACAGAACAAGCACTTCGACCTCGCGCGTCCGATCGACGACCAGCCGACCCTCCAACGCATGCAGAAGATCGCGCGAGAGCGGGAACTCGTCCTGCCCGTGCCCTTCTTCGAGCGAGCGGGCCCCGCCTACTACAACTCCGTCGCCACCGTCGATGCCGACGGCAGCATCGTCGGCCACTACCGCAAGAGCCACATCCCCGACTTCCCGGCCTACGAAGAGAAGTTCTACTTCAGCCCGGGCGATACCGGATTCCAGGCCATCGACACGCGCTATGGGCGGATCGGGATCGGCATCTGCTGGGACCAGTGGTTCCCGGAAGCGGCGCGCGCGATGGTGCTCAAGGGCGCGGAGATCCTGTTCTATCCGACGGCCATCGGCAGCGAGATCGAAACGCCGGACCTCGACAGCAAGGATCACTGGCAGACCGTGATGCGCGGTCATGCAGCGGCGAACGTCGTGCCCGTCATTGCCTCGAACCGGATCGGCAGGGAGTCGAGCAACGCGGTCGAAATGGAGTTCTACGGCTCGTCGTTCATCACCGATCACACGGGCGCAATCACGAAGAGTGCGGACCGAACGACTGAATGCGTTCTCACCGCGACGATCGACCTCGAAAAGACGCGTCTCTACCGACGCAACTGGGGTGTGTTCCGCGACCGGCGCCCCGACCTCTACGGGTCGCTGCTGACACTCGATGGAAAACAAACGATCCCCACCCGTTGACCTGATGCAAAACTCGAATTGGAATCGGTTCTTCGTCTGCTCGGTGATCGGCACGGTCAGCTTCTTGCCGCTTCTGGTGCTGCCGGCAATGGTCAATGTACTCGTCGACGAAGCCGGGCTGTCGGAGTCGTTCGCGGGATGGGCCGCTTCGGTGAACTTCTTTGGGGTTTCCGTCGTCGCGCTCCTGATGGCATTTCAGATGCATCGGGTAGACCTTCGCCAGATGGCGATCGTTGCATTGTCGATTGCATTCGCAGCAGACGCGATCTCTGCGGTTCTCGCAGCGCCCACCGCGGCTTTTCTGCTGATTCGCTTCATCACCGGATTGGCAAATGGCGCCGCTCAAATCACGGCGCTCTCCGCGATCGCGCGCGTCGATGATGCTGAACGCGGCTTTGGCCTACTGATCACTCTACAGTTCATGATCGCCGCACTCGGATGTTACATCCTGCCCGTTTACTCGACGGAACTCGGCGCCACGGGAATGTTCCTGCTGTTTGCAGCGTGCGATCTGCTGGCGCTTTCGCTTGCAAGGCGCTTGCCCGGAAGCGAAAGCAACGAACCGGCGGAAACGGAATCCGGAGCCGAGAAGAGCATCCTGTTTTCTGCCGTCACGCTGTTGGCGCTGCTTGGATACTTCCTGTTCGAAGCGGCCAACACCGCGCAGTACACCTATCTCGGAAGGCTCGGAGTCGCACTTGCGTTCTCGGACAACGCGATCGGCGCGGTGCTGATGATCGCATCGCTCGCGGGCATCCCGGGTGCGTTTACGATCGTCGTCGCCGGAAGACGCTTCGGCACGATCGGTCCGCTCTTGTTCGGCATCGGCATCGCGATTCTCGGACTCGTCATCCTGATCACCAGTGGAGCATTCATCTGGTATCTGATGGCGGGAATCTGCCTCGGGTTCTCGTGGGCATTCTGTCTGCCCTTCATCCAGTCGCTGCTGGCGTCGCTGGATCGCAATGGCAGCGCGCTCGCGGCGGGCGCGGCGGCGGCGGCGATCGGCGTGGCGGTCGGGCCCGGACTCGCCGCGAGCGTAGTCGAGGTCGGCAACTATTCACCCGTATTCCTGATCGCGATCGCGCTCATGATCGTGGCGATCGGCAGCTTCTTTGTTTCGATTCGCAAGAGACATCCCACCCAAGCAGAGGTGACAGCGTGAAGCACTCCAAACTCGACACCGATCCGCGTCAAGACGGCTTCTACATGCCCGGCGAGTGGGCCGAGCACAGCTGCTGCTGGATGGCGTGGCCCTGCAGAAAGGGATTGTGGGCCAACGCGGAAGCAACCCAACGAACCTACGCGGACGTCGCCAATGCGATCGCCCGCTTCGAGCCTGTGAAGATGCTCGCTCCGACCCACAAACTCGATGCTGCCCGCGCGCTGCTGAACGACGGCGTCGAAATCATCGAGCTGTCGATCGACGACTCCTGGGCGCGCGACGCGGGACCCAACTTCCTCGTCAAC
>JAHEEJ010000155.1 GCA_024640705.1 Deltaproteobacteria bacterium | reverse complement strand
AACTCACCCAGGCGGACCTTTCCGGCGGCTGCTTCAGCATCTCGAGTCTCGGAGGGATCGGCGGGACGGCATTCACACCGATCGTCAATGGACCCGAAGTCGCAATTCTCGGAGTCTCTCGACACTTTCTGAAGCCGGTTTACCGAGACGACCAATTCGTCGCGAGGCTGACGCTGCCCCTGTCTCTTTCGTACGATCATCGGGTGATCGACGGAGCCGCCGCGGCTCGTTTTACCACCAAGCTCAGCGACGTCCTCTCGGACGTCCGCAACCTGATCCTCTAGGCGCAAGATGAGTTCGATCATCGAAATCGCGATTCCCGACATCGGAGACTTCGAGGACGTCGAGGTGATCGAAGTCCTGGTAGCTGCCGGTGATCGCGTCGCGCGGGACGATTCGCTGATTACCATCGAGAGTGACAAGGCTTCGATGGAGATTCCGTCTCCGCGGGCCGGCGTGGTTCGGGAACTCTGCGTCGAACTCGGCAGCCGCGTCTCGGAGGGGTCGCTGATCCTGCGGCTCGAGGCGGAGGATTCGCCCCAGCCCGCCCCCGCCGAGCCGATGACTTCGACCGAAGCCTCTCCCATCGAGTCGACCGATCAAAAGCCCTCCCAACCGCCGCGAACCGCGGAGGTGCCGGTGACCGAGGCGCCTGTCGAGCAGACACCGCGTCGTTTTACGCCGTCCGATCGGCACGCCGAAGTCGTCGTCATCGGAGGCGGACCGGGCGGCTACACGGCCGCGTTCCGGGCTGCGGACCTCGGCAAGCAGGTCGTCTTGATCGAGCGCTACGAGCCACTCGGCGGCGTCTGCCTCAACGTCGGATGCATCCCGTCGAAGGCGCTACTGCACATCGCGGAGGTCGTGAATGAAGCCCGCGAACTGCGCGAACACGGCGTCGACTTCGGCGAGCCGAGCTTCGATCTCGAACGAATGCGCGCATTCAAGGACCGCGTCGTCGGGAACCTCACCAAGGGCCTGGCCGGACTCGCGGATCGACGCAAAGTCAGCGTGATCCGGGGGCACGGCCGATTCAGCGCGGCCGATCAGGTTTCGATCGAGACCCGCGAGGGAACGACGACCGTATCCTTCGATGACTGCATCGTCGCCGCTGGCTCCCACTCGATCGAACTCCCCGGCATCCCTCACGATGACCCGCGCGTGATGGACTCGACCGACGCCTTGCGGCTCGAAGCGATCCCCGACCGCATGCTCGTGATTGGTGGCGGCATCATCGGCCTCGAGATGGCCGCCGTCTACGACGCGTTGGGTTCGAAGATCACGGTCGTCGAACTGACCGATGAACTGCTCCCGGGCTGTGACCGAGACCTCGTAAAGCCGCTGCAAGCGCGCATCGCAAAGCGCTACGAACGCATCCTCCTCGGTGCGAAGGTTGCGAAGATCGAACCGCGGCCGGACGCGTTGGAGGTCTTCTTCGAAGGCGGCGAGGCCCCCGCATCCGATCGCTTCGACCGCGTGCTGGTGGCGGTGGGCCGGCGCCCGAATACACACGCGATCGACGCCGACAAAGCCGACATCTCGGTCGACGAGCGCGGATTCATCTCCGTCGACAGCCAGATGCGCACCAGCACGCCACACATCTACGCAATCGGCGACATCGTCGGCCAGCCCATGCTCGCCCACAAGGCGACCCACGAGGGAAAGACTGCGGCGGAAGTCATCGCCGGATTGCCAGCTGCCTTCGACCCGAAGGCGATCCCTTCGGTCGCCTACACGGATCCCGAAGTCGCGTGGATGGGGCTCTCCGAAACCGAAGCCAAAGCCGAGGGCATCGCGTTCGAGAAGGTGTCGTTCCCCTGGGCGGCCAGCGGCCGCGCCCAGGGCATCGGTCGCACCGAAGGCGTCACCAAGCTGATCTTCGACGCGGAAGACCATCGCCTGCTGGGGGCGGGCATCGTCGGTCGCAACGCGGGCGAGCTGATCGCCGAGGCCGTGCTCGCGTTGGAAATGGGCGCCGACGCCGAAGACCTCGCCCTCACCATCCACGCCCACCCGACACTCTCGGAGACCTTGAATTTCACGGCTGAAATGTTCGAAGGCACGATCACGGACCTGTATGTTCCGCGCCGCAAGAAACCAACGCGTGTGAAGTGACGCCAGCGAGACGAGCGACCCGAATGAGCCTGGACAAAACCGAGAAACCGCCTCCGCGCGGCCCCACCGCAGAGCGAGAGTTGAACGATCGCGCCAAGCCCCACGCGCAGATCGTCCTGTTGCGGCACGGAGAGCCTCAGTGGTCGGTGGACGATGGCCCGGCGGTGAGCGATCCCATCCTCACCCCCTTCGGCACCTGGCAGGCAGAGGCGAGCGCTCGGGTGCTCGCCGAAGAGCACCGCTTCGACGCGCTCTACGTCAGCCCCCACCGACGCGCCCGCGAGACCGCCGATCCCCTCGTCAAGCAGACCGGGCTCGAGCCGGTAACGGTCGACCGGCTCGCGGAAGTCGGCGTCGCGGTCGAGGGATTCAGCTCGGAGGAAGCCGATCGCTACTTCGTCGAGGGCTCGCGGCGCCCACTCGGGGAGCATTGGAATGGTTGGCCGGGCGCGGAGACCTTCCACGATTTTCACGAACGCGTGACCGCGGGCATCACCGACATTCTTCTACGACACGCGTGTCGTTCCTACCGCGAACACGATTTCACGATCTGGGATCTGCCCGAAGAGAAACCGTCGATCGCGATCGTCGCCCACATGGGAACCAATGCGGTCATCCTCACCCACCTGCTCGACATCCGGCCGGTTCCGTGGGAATGGCTGCGCTTCGAAACCGGACTCGCCGCCTACTCGATCCTCCAGGCGAGGCGAATCGGGCCCCAGGGATACGTCTGGTCGCTGCTTCAATTCGACCGCGAAGACCACCTCGTCCAGGCCCGATTGCGCTGACTCGGGCTATGCTGCGCGGTGGAGGTCGTCATGGGGCGTTTGGGTCTCTACCACAATCCGGCCTGTAGCAAGTCGCGCGGAGCGCTGGAAATCCTGCACGAGCACGGCGCGGAGTTCGACGTCGTCGAATACCTGAAACAACCCCTCAGCCGGGAGACGCTCACGCGGATCGCGGAATTGCTGCCGGGCCCTCCCGAAGAGCTGATCCGCAAAGACCGCAACTTCGAAAAGCTCGGCCTCGACCCGGATGGCTACAAGACGCTCGAAGCCGTCATCGAACTCCTGCTCGAGCATCCCGAATTGATGCAGCGGCCGCTGCTGGTCGCGGACGATCGCGCACTGATCTGCCGCCCGTCCGAAAAAGTCCTCGAACTCCTGTAGCCGCGGATGGGACGCGGCAAACTCCGTGCAATCGCGAGTGCCGGGAGGTCTAGAATCCAGCGCCGCGAATTCGAAGGGGGAGCCAACGGGTGATGGGATGCGCGCGAAAGCTCGCCCGCTCGCGGGTCGTCGTATCGGCGCTGATCACCGCTGCCGTCTTCGCCACCACCGCCGGCGTAAGATCCGTCGGCTGGCTCGAAGAACTCGAACTGGTCGCCTTTGATTGGCTGCTTCGATCGCAGCCGTTGATCGAGCCGGAGGACAACCCGGTTGTCCTCGTCAAGCTGCGCGAAGACGAGATCCAGAAATACGGCCAACCCCTGTGCGACGCCCGCATGGCCGTTGCGATCGAAAAACTGCGGGAACTTGGCGCCGTCGGGATCGGAATCGACATCTACCGCGACATCCCGATTACGACCTGCACAGGACAATTTGGCGACCAGGGTCTTTCCGAAGCAGACCCCAGTCTCGCTGAGGCCGCGCTTCGCGACGATCGGGTCGTGATGCTCGCCAAACCGCTCGAGACCCCCCCGATTACACCACCCAAGTTTCTAGAGGGAACCGGTCAAATCGCCGTTCCCGATCTGGATGTCGACGCAAACGGGATCGTTCACCGCGCCTTCATCCTCTACCACCACGACGACATCCCCTATTATTCGCTGAGTCTGCAACTCGTCCTGCGTTACCTGCGAGAGCAGGAAATCTATCCAAACAACGACCCCGACCAACCCGAACTGATCCGCATCGGCGAGACGGCCGTTCCGATTTTCCAACCCGATGACGGCGGTTACCACGCCGAAGAATCCGGTGGCTATCAGTATCTGCTGGATTTCGCATTGGGCCCGGGAGGCTTCCCCTCTTACACGCTCGAAGAGCTCTACACGGATTCGATTCCAACAGAAGCCGTGCGCGGAAAGGTCGTGCTGCTGGGCACGGACTCACCCTCCGTCAAGGATCACTTCTCCACCCCCTACAGCGCGGGCCATCCCGATGACCCCTTGATGCTCGGCATGGAGATTCACGCCCACGCGGTGAGCCAGTTGATCCGATTCGCGCATGGCGAGTCGAAGCCCATCAGGAGCTGGAGTCAACCCGAAGAGTTTGGCTGGATCCTGCTGTGGTGCGCACTCGGTGGCGCGCTCGGCGCCTGGAATCGGTCGGGTTGGTTCACCGCGATTACGGGTCTCGCGGGATTGCTCGCACTGGTCGGCGCGGCCAAACTGGCGATCGCCAACTCCCTCTGGATTCCGCTCGTCCCTCCCGTACTCGCCAGCAGCACGGCAGCGGGGTTGGTGACCGGCTATCGCGCGTTTCGCGAGCGCGCCGAGCGCAGCGAGGTCACGGGGCTGTTCTCCAAATTCTTGCGCCCCGAAGTCGCGAAGGCGATCTGGGATCAACGCGACCAGTTCATCGGTCCGGATGATCGGCCGGTCGCACAGCGCATCGTCCTGACCTCCCTGATGTCGGACCTGCAGGGCTACACGACGGCCTCGGAGTCGATGGACCCCGAGGCGTTGATGGACTGGATCAACGACTACATGGTCGTCATGGCCAACCTGGTGGGCGACCACGGTGGGGTGGTCGACGATTACGCGGGAGACGGAATCAAAGCCAACTTCGGTTTCCCGATTCCGAGCACGGGCGAGGATGCGATCGCCAAAGACGCGCAGAACGCGGTGAATTGCGCACTCGCGATGGGAGCGGCGATGGACCGCCTCAACCAAGATTGGCAAAAACGCGGCCTGCCCACGGGGCGCGTTCGGGTCGGCATCTTCACCGGACCCGCGGTGGTCGGAATCCTCGGCGGGCGCAAGAGCATGAAATACACGACGGTGGGTGATACCGTCAATACGGCCGCGAGGCTCGAGAGTTTCGCGAAAGACGATTTCAGTTCGCAGACAGAGCGCAGCGACTGGCGGATCCTGGTTGGAGACACCACGATGCAGTACCTGGGCGAAAGGCTGCGCGTCGAGGATCTCGGCAGCCACGCCCTGAAGGGAAAACACGAAACGACTCGAATCTATCGGGTCCTGGGAACGTCATAGAGCTCGACCGGTTTGCTCGAAGTCGCCTGCTCGAACAACCCTGACGGGCGGACAGCGGAAGAAAAGACAGGAGGTGCATCATGAAGATTCTCGTTACGGTGATCGCCCTGTGCCTCGCCCTGGCTACCTCTGCGGTGTATGCGGACGAAAAGGCTCCCGCAGACAAGGCTGCGACCAAAGCGGAACCCGCGAAGCCGGCGTCGATGCCGATGTTCAAGCCGACCAACCTCGGAGCTCCGATGACGCGGCTGGGTGGCGCCACCCGAAGCGCGACCGGAACCGTTCCCCGCACCGAAGCCCTCGTTCCCGAAGTGCCCGGGCACACCCTTCGGGCCCAACCCGTGCTCTATTGGTACCTCGCAGGGAAGACCGACGAGCGCGTCGATTTCGCCTTGATCGGTCTCGATCCCGTCAACCCGATGCTCGAAGTCACGCTGAAGGGCCCGTTCGAGCCCGGCATCCAGCGCATTCGGCTGGCCGATTACGACGTGACGCTGGAGCCCGGCCTCGACTACCAGTGGTTCGTGCGCGTCGTCCCCAACCCCGACCAGCGACTCTACGACCGCGTCGTCGGCGGCGGCATCCAGCGCGTCGAACCCTCCGCGGAACTCGACGCCGTGCTCGCGTCCACACAGAAAAGCGATGCCCACTACGCGCTCGCGGAAGCCGGTATCTGGTACGACGCCCTCGACTCGCTCTCGGTCCAAATCGACGCGTCACCCGACGACGAGAATCTGCGCGCCCAGCGCGCCGCGCTATTCGATCAGGTCGGCCTCGAAGGGGTAGACTGAAGCGGCGCGCTTTCGCGCCCGACGATCCCGAGCAGAAGACGCAAAATCTCGGCCCAGTAGCCACCCAATCGTGATACCCTCCATCACGAGGTGGCTGTGACGAAACGCCACAAGCTCATTTCGACGTTGGCCGCAGTCGCAACCGCGACCCTCTTCACCGCCTTACCCGCAGAAGCGTACGGACTGTTTCGCGTCCTCAGAACCTGGCACGACGGCGGAAGCTCGTGGACCGCCACCGACTACCACCCACGCGCTTCCCATGCGTGTGCGAACCTCGGAACCACATGGCCCGCGCCAAGGTTTTCGGTCCCGCAGTCCGTCATCAAGAACACCAGCGGCTATACGGCGTGCGTTCCGGGCGCTTGCAGAATCGGCTATCCGGAATCCAAGCAGTGGTACTCGTACTGGAACCTGAACGGCAGCTTCCGACCGAACAACCCCTACGGCGCGGCGGTACCCACCACGGTCCGATTCAACACCACGATGGGAGACAGCGGTCCTCCCCTCGGCACCGGCAGCCCGGCGACCCCGACGACCACATTCAGCGGCCGCTACGACTTCAGCCGCGCGGGGTCGATCCGGGTGACACCGGGCCCGAACCGCTTCGGCGGGACGTTGCAATTCTTCTACGGCCCGAACCACCGCTCCTACCAACGGATCACCGCCTCGTCTCCGTACATCTCGAATGCCTACGGTTCCGGCCAGCCGCCGATCCCGAGCACACACGAGTCGCAAGTCGGCGAATTCGTCATCGGCAATCCGATCAAGCGCTATCGGATGACAAACTACGGTCAATACCGGCAAACGGTCGGCAAGACTCCGAGCGGCGGCCCGGAGTATGATGTCCAGCAGGTGCTGCACCTCTCTACGATCGTTCCCTTCACGACGGGAATGATCACGGCCTGGAATCCGACCGGCGCGACCACGACCATTCACACACTGACGGGTTACGACAACCGATCTTCGAGCGGAGGCGGAGCAATCTCACTGGTGCGCCCGCGCCTGGTTCACTCCTACGTGGTACCGCATGACCCGAATGAACCCGTTCGGATGGTCGAGACATCGGTGAAAACTTGGCAGATGGACTTCCATTTCCTCGGCTTGAATCCCGACTTCGACGGTGACGGCGTGGGCGATCGCATCGATAACTGCACCCTGGCTCCAAACGCTTTCCAGGACGACACGGACGCTGACGGATTCGGAAACCTCTGCGATGCGGATTACGACAACGATGGCGTCGTCGGCTTTTCGGACTTCGGCGCGTACGCGCAGAACTTCGGCACCAGCAACGAACTGTATATGCATGCGGAGCCGGTCGGCGGGGGTCGCCTGGTTGGTTTCGGGGACTTCGGGTTCTTCTCCTCGAACTTTGGCAGCAGTCCCGGACCTTCCGGCGAACTCCCCTGCCCGTAAGCTCCTTTCGGCCCGGGGTTGAAGAAGCAGCCCGCCGCGTTTCCCCCAGTGTCCGAATGGCGTCATTCGGTTAAGCTGAACCAACCATACAGAGAGGGGGTTGCGCCGTGAACATGTGGACCAATCCTTGGCCGCGGCTCGAACTCATTTCCGCCGAAGACGTCGAGGCCATCGACGCGACCGCGCTCCGGATCCTCGAAGAGATCGGCCACCGCGTCATCTACGAGCCCACGCTGGAGCTGCTGCGCAACGCAGGCCTGAAGATCGACGGCAACATCGTGCACTTCGATCGTGGCTTCGTGCGCGAAGCGCTCGCCCGGGCACCTTCGAGCTTCGAGTTGCGCGCGCGCAACCCCGAGATGAATTTCGTGGTCGGCGGCAACCACATGGTGAACAGCCCGACCGGAGGCGCCCCGTTCCTTTCGGATCTCGACGGCGGACGGCGGCCCGGGAACGTCGAGGACTACATCAAGCTCGTGAAGGCCGCGCACATGTCGCCGCAGATCCACTGCATCGACTCCGGCATCGTCGAGACGATGGATCTGCCCGTGGAAACCAAGCACCTCGACATGGACTACCTGGTGATGCGCTACTCCGACAAGCCGCTGATGACCGTCGGCGCCTCCTACGAGACATCCAAGGACGCGATGGACATGGCGGCGATCCTCTTCGGCGGTGCGGAATCGATCGAGCAGACACCGGGCGTGATCGGCGTCGTGAACCCCGTGAGCCCGCTCGTCTGGGACGATCGCATGCTCGGCTCGATGCACGCCCTGGCGAGCGCGAACCAACCC
>JAHEEJ010000154.1 GCA_024640705.1 Deltaproteobacteria bacterium | reverse complement strand
GTGGACGACTTGTGGTTTCATCGTTGAGTAAAGATGCTGATATTTCAGGGCTATACACGGAAAGTGCAGCGGAGCTTACGTTAGGGCTTGCGCATCTCGCACTTCCGGGTCTCCAAGCAGACCAATTGCCCACGGCCTTGAGGAACTTTCTAAACGACGCGTCAAAGGTTCTGGAATTGGAAGACGCTGGGGCTTTCCAGTTCTGGGAAGCAGCCGAATTGGCTGATCTTGTATCTCGTTTTGGCTTTGAAAAAATTGACGTGAGAAAGTCGCTGGGGAACCCGCCGCAGGCCATTCTCGTATCGGCTGTACGGATTTGAAAGGCGCAGCGATCGCATTTCTCTCGGCGGCGATGCTCCCAGGTAACATCTTGGTTTAACTAAAGTTTTTATTTTTTCGGCCGATCCAATTCTGCTATGGGGAGACTCGTGGAAGATGATCGGGAACTCTATCGCGCTTATCGGTTGATGACCGAAGCAGAGCATGTTGGACCTGCACTCCAAAATGCGATCCTGATTTTTGTCTTATTGCAAACATTGGTATTTATTCCCGCCGATTGGGTGATATTTCCGGAAAAGTTTCAGTTCTTTTTTGCGGCAAGGATGGCTCTAAATGCTGTTCTCTGTGTGATCTATTTTGCAACGGCCAGCAGATTTCCGATCACATCATCGACAGCAGTAGGCGCAGTCGGAGCCGCTCTCTTTCTGATAATGGTGTATCAAACTGGGGGAACCAACAGTGGCTATTACGTAGGCTTCATCTTATTGACCATTGGTTTGGGAGTTTTGGTTCCACTCTCTGGAAAGCAGGCCTTGGGCATTGGCTCGATGATTTTTGCAATTTACGCGCTACTGCCAATATATGGCAAAGATCAAGTCAATTGGTCAGCGTTATTTCAGCACCTGTTCTTTCTCGGTGCTGCGTGCGTCGAAGCGAGCTGGGCAGCGGCCTATATGGACCGCATGCGATTCCTCGATTTCAAGCAAAAGAGAGAGCTTGAGTCGGCTAGAGATGAGTTGGCCGAGCTTGATCGTGCCAAGTCGCGTTTCAGTGCGAATATCCATCACGAACTGCGCACGCCATTGACGCTGATTCTTGCGCCGCTGGATTCTCTGCGAGCGGGCGAATTTGGCAGGCTCCCAGAGGCGGTTGAGCGGATGTTGGCAACCATGCACGCCAATGGGCGGCGCCTTCACAAGATGATCAACAATTTGCTCGATCTTTCGAAGGTGGAAAGCGAACAGTTCACCATTCATCGGCGTGGGATACAGCTTGCGCCGATGGTGGAGGAGTTGGTGGCTGGCGCGCAGGCTCTGGCCCAGCGCAAGGGTGTCGAGATTTCGGCAAGGGGTTTTGGGGAACTGCCGGAGGTCAATTTGGACCCGGAGGCGATCGAGAAGGTTCTCCTGAATCTGGTCGGTAATTCGTTGAAATTCACTGACCGAGGCGGTCGAATCGAGTTGAGTGCGGAGCGTCAGGATGAAGCGATCGCACTCTCCATTTCGGATACCGGAATCGGTATACCAGCGAACAAGCTGGCTTCGATCTTCGATCGTTTTGCCCAGGTCGATGCCTCTACAACCCGTCGCTATGAGGGCACAGGCATCGGGCTTTCGCTCGCAAAGGAGATGGTGGAATTACACGGTGGCCGCATCTGGGCCGAGAGCGAAGGGGAAGGGACTGGAACGACGATGCGCCTGCTCCTGCCGATCGGCGAGCCCGATGACGGCTCCGATGAGGAGGTTTTGAGCGACGATTCTGGTGGTTCGCTCGGCCTCGGCCATGCCATCGAGTCGATGGGATCCGATCTGCAACTAGAGCATCGCGCGGACAACGCAGATTCGTTGGTTGAAATGGAGCGCTCTGTGAAACGCTGGGAAGGCAGTCGCGAGGTTGCCAGCGTCGACGCGAACGCCCAGCAAGCGCCCGAGAGCGCGGCTGAGGTGTTGATCGCGGAAGACAATCCCGATATGCGGGAGCTCCTCTCGCTGATCGTGGGGCGCGAGTTTCGGGTCCGCGTCACGAGCAATGGCCGAGAGGCGCTCGAGGCGCTCCGGGAATCGGCGCCGGATCTCGTGCTCAGCGACGTGATGATGCCGGAAATGTCGGGCATCGATCTTTGCAAGGCGATCAAAGAGAATGCCGAGACACAATCGATCCCGGTTGTGCTGGTGACCTCCAAGGCTGAGCGCGAAATGAAGATCGAGGGTCTCGAGCGCGGTGCCGACGACTATGTCACGAAGCCTTTTCACCCGCGCGAACTGCTCGCGCGCGTGCGCTCGCTGGTGCGCGTCCGAGGCCTGCAGAAGATTCTTGCGGATCGAAACGAAACACTCGAACGCGCATTGAGGGAGCTCAAGCAGGCCGAGGTTCAACTCGTGCAGTCCGAGCGGCTCGCCGCGGTGGGTGAGCTTGCCGCAGGGATTGCTCACGAAGTCAACAACCCGGTGAATTTTGCACTGAATGCGGCGCGCGCGATGGACGGGACGGTGAAGGAGCTTCGCGAACTCGCCAATCGCGTGACGACTCTGGATTTTGGCGATACGGAACGGTTGGCGCGAGAGGTGGAAGAACTCCGAGCCGAGCAGCAATCGGGCCGAGCCGATGATCTGGCGGCTACCCTGGTCGAACTTGCTGAAATCGTGAGCGACGGACTCAAGCGCACCCATTCCCTCGTGCGCGATCTCCGCGACTTCGCGGCAGTCAGCCAGTCCGACGAACGCGTGGCTGGCTGCGATCTTGGCAAAGGCCTCCGCTCGACAGTTCAGCTGTTGAAATACGGGCTGCGCGAGCGCAATGCCAGCGTCGAACTCGATATCGAAGAGGGTGTGCCGACGATCAGCGGAGATCTGGGGGCGTTGAATCAGGTGTTTCTCAACCTGATCAAGAATGCCGCCGAGTCCTTCCCGCCAGGCGGCGGATCGATCCAGGTTTCGCTTCGTTGTGATGACGACACGCTCATCGTAACGGTCGCCGATGATGGCCCCGGAATACCCGAAGATGCGATGCCGCTTTTGTTCGAGCCTTTCTTTACGACCAAGGCGGCCGGGGAAGGCACCGGTCTCGGCCTCTCGATCAGCCGGAAGATTGTCGTGGCCCACGGTGGCGAACTCGAAGTGGAATCGGAAGTGGGCCGAGGTACGCGATTCAGCGTGCGCCTCCCCGTTTCTCCAGAGCGCCTGCCTGATTCCCAAGCAATCTAGAAATCAGTATCTTGCGGGCTCTTGACGCGAAAAGCGCGTAGCTCGCCATCGATCGCGGATTCGAGCTGTCGCGCGCCGCCAAAGCGGGGTCGGGCGCGGATATCGACCGGATGAAAAGCCTCGAATCTCGAAGCGGTATTCCGCGAGCGTGGGTCCGCCTGGGCCTCCAGTCGCCGCGCTTGGTGCTGATCGTCTGGGCGTCGATCGCTTTTGTGTCCAGCTTCGGTGTCGCAAAGCTTCAAGTCGAAACCTCCACAGATAGTGTGCTTGATCGCGCGAGCGCGCCTTGGGCTTTCTATCAGGATTCGCAGCGCCGATTCGGTGGTGATGAAATCCTGACTCTCTTGATCGAGGGTGACGGGCCATTCGATCCGTCCGTTCTTCAGGAGGTCGCTCGGATCACCGAGCGATTCGAGAACCTTCCGGGTGTAAAGCGCGTCGACAGCCTATCGACAGTACCGTTGGTTCAATCGTCACCCAACGGTGGCCTATCGCTGGAGCCAGCATTGGCGGCTGGTGTTCCCGCGGCGGCTGAAGGCCTGCGGGCATTGGCATCGCGCGTGCGCGCCGACCGGATCGCTCCGCGAACCCTCGTTTCTGCCGATGAACGCGCATTTGCGATCAACCTGGTGTTGGAGCGAGGTGCAGAGTCTTTCTACGACTCGATCCTGGCGGAGGTTGAGAAGGCTACCCGTGGTGAACGGATCTGGATTTCGGGTGTCCCGGTATTCCGGATTGCTGCTGACGCTCGCACTCGGGCGGAACTCGGGATCTTCATCCCGCTGACCGTACTGCTCGTTTCGTTGATCCTCGCCATCCTGTTTCGCAATGCGCAAGCCGTGCTGATCCCCGTCTGTTCGAGTGGGTTGGGGATCTGGATCATGCTCGGCGTGATGGGCGCGCTCCATGTGCCGATTACGATCACGACGGTCATTCTTCCCTCGGTACTGCTCGCGCTGGGATGTGCCTACTCGCTGCATCTTCTGAGCGCCGTGTCGAGCGCGCCCGAAACGGAGCGCGCGGAAGCGCTGCTCGCGGTTTCGTTTCCGGTTGCGCTCTCAGGGCTCACGACGACCCTCGGTTTTCTCGCCGTGTCCTTCGTGCGCATCGACGCAATTCGGGACATCGGGATTTTCGGTGCGTTCGGGGTGCTGTCGGTTCTCGCCGCGACACTGACTGTGGGCCCGGCCGCGCTGGCGCTTTGGCCGCTGGCGATTCGCGAGGCCCGATTTCAGCATTGGATCAGCGATCGGGCGACGCCGGCCGTTCTCGCCTTCGTCCGCCGTCGCCGCCGCGGCGTGTTGGCCGGCTGGCTCGTTGCCATGGTGGGTGTGTCGGTGGGCCTCGGTCGCCTCTCGGTCGAAACGGACGTGATCCTGTGGTTCCAGCCCGACGATCCGATCCGAGTCGCCTATCGAAACATTCGCGATCGCTTGTCGGGGATCAGCCCCTTGAACGTCGTGATCGAAGCGCCGGAATCTTCTGCCGTGAATGGCCCCGAGGTGATTTCGGCGGTCGACCGCCTGTCGACGCATCTGCAATCGCTGCCCGCCGTTGGGCGCGCAATCTCGATCGCGGACCCTCTGCGGCAACTGCACGGGGGATTTTTGGGAGACGCGACGCTGCCACTGCCCGAGAGCGAGGCGTTGATCAGCCAGTACCTGGTGCTGCTCGAGTCGAAGCCCTACGTCCGCGACCTCATCACCGCGGATTGGAAGGCGACGAATCTGCTGCTGCGGGTCGACGACAACCGTTCAGGCGCGCTGCAGGACGTCGCGAAGGAGGCGGAGCGTTGGTGGGCGGAAAACGGCGCCCCGGGCTACGCGGCTCGCACCACCGGCATCATGTACGAATTTGCTCGCGCAGAAGACGCCATCGCGTGGGGTCAGCTCCGGGGTTTGGCGTTCGCATTCCTGACCGTCGCGGGCCTTCTCTTCGCGATCTTTCGCTCGCTGCGAATCGCTTGGATCGCCCTGGTGCCGAATCTGGTCCCGATCGCGATGGGTTTCGGCGCAATGGGCCTGCTCGGCGTGCCGCTGGATGCCGGAACCGTCGTCATCGGCAACCTCGCGTTCGGGATCGCGGTCGACGACAGCATTCACGCGGTGACGGGCTTTTTCGAGCGGTGGCGGGCTGGTGAATCCACATCGGCGGCACTCGAGTCGACGTACCGCAGCGTTGCTCCGCCCTTGATCTACACGACGGCCGTGATCGCGCTGGGATTCTCGGTGCTCGCCTTCTCCGATTTCACCTTCATCCGCCAGCTCGGAATCCTGACAGCTGTTTTGCTGATCTTGTGTCTGCTGGCGGACCTCCTGCTGCTGCCCGCAATGCTGTTGCGCCTGAAAACGCCACCAGAAGGTGTTGGAGCGCGCACCTGAAGCAATTCCCAGGTTCTTCTAAACCTTCACGAGCACGCAGCCGAAGCGCCCAACAGGGGGCGTTTGCGAGGTCGCGGCTCAGCGAAAATCGCCCCAGGATCGGCAGGGTAGGGCCCTTGCCGCGCAACCTTCTGGCGGGGCGGGAATGGCGAGAGCGAGGACAGATCGGGCGGTCGATTATCGCCAATTCCCGATCCTCTACGTCGACGACGAACCCGACAACCTCCGCATCTTCGAGCTGACGTTCCGCAATGAGTTCGAAATTCTCACTGCGGCGGACGCCTCTTCGGGGCTCGAGGTGCTGAGCCAGCGGCGGATCGCGGTGGTGCTCTCCGACCACCGCATGCCGGGCATGACGGGTGTCGAATTCCTGTCTGCGGTTCACCAGTTCGACGAATCGACCATCCGAATCCTCGTGACCGCATACGGTGATGTGGCGACTCTCGAGAGCGCCATCAACAGTGGATCGATCTATCGGTTCGTCCCCAAGCCTTGGACACCCGAGGACATGCGGGTCACGCTGCGCAACGGGATCGAGCGATTCGCGCTTGCGAAAGAGCGAGAAGAGCTTCTCCGCGAGTTGACGCTGCTCAACCGCATCTCGAAGTCGATGAATCAACAGCTCGCCAGCGATCCACTTCTCGATCTACTGCTCACGTCGGTGATCGAGGATCTCGGCTACGACGCGGCGGGGATTCTGTTGTTCGGAAAGAATGACAAGGTGTTGTCCTGGGGAAGGCTCGCGCCGCACGATAGCCCCGCCAATCAGTCACTGGCTTCGTTCATCATCGAACCCAGTCGCGCTCCCAAGTTCGTGGAGGCGTTGCGCGCCGGTGAGTCGCAGACGCTTACGATGGATCAGGCGCTCGAGCTGGAGGCGCCGATCCGAGATTGGGTGATGGAAGTTGCGGCCGAGGAATTCTTCGTCGCACCGCTCGTTGGCAAGGATGGCACGATCGGCGCGTTGGCAGTCGATAATCGCCGCGGAGGTGCGCGTTTTTCCGCCGATGACCGGGCGTTGTTGGAAGGGTTGGCGGATCACGCCGTCGTCGCGATCAGCAATGCTCGAATGGTCGAAGATCTGCGGCGAACGCGTGAGCAAATCGTGCGCGCCGATCGGCTCGGAACCCTGGGAACACTGGCTGCGGGCCTCGCCCACGAGATCAACAATCCACTGGTCTCGATCCACACGTTCATGAGTATGGCGCCGAGCAAGCGGGCCGAGGCCGACACCGAATTCTGGGGCAGCTATCACGAGCTCGCCTGCCAGGAGGTCGATCGAATTCGGCGCCTGGTCGACACGATGCGGCGGCTCGGCCGAGGCAGCGGCACCGTCAACGGCAACAGCGATCCCCGCGTGACGGTGGATTTCGAAACCCTGCTGCATGAGGTCGTGCGGCTGCTCGATCGCGAGGCCAGCAATGCACAGGTCACGCTCACGGTCACCGCGGCTCCCGATCTGCCCAAGATCGTCGCGATTCGCGACCACATCCAGCAGGTTTTTATGAACATCCTGGTCAATGCCATCCACGCTTCGCCGCCGGGCGGAGAGGTGTGCGCGCGCGTCTTCCGGGACCATGAGGCCGACGCCATTTGTTTCGAAGTCGTCGACCGCGGCACGGGGATTTCAGACGCGGATCTCGAGCGGATCTTCGACCCGTTCTTCACCACGAAGGGGCCCGATCAGGGAACCGGGTTGGGGCTGATGATCTGCCACCAGCTCGTAACCGATCACCAGGGAGAGATCGAGGTCGCCAGCAGCCCGGGTGTCGGGTCGACCTTCCTCGTTCGGCTGCCGATCAGCCAGTCCGACTAGAGCGGCAGCTCGCTGAGAGCGTGGCTCGAGAGTGGGCCCGCGCGGCACCGGGGCGCAGCCGACAGCCACTCCAGCGAGCAGTGAACCCGCCCGATCCGTCTCGCTTGACCCGGCGATCCGCGATCGGTAATTCTCCCCCCGAACTTACCCGCCCAACTGGGCGGATCTTGGGATCCGGAGCGAAATTCTGTGCGAATCATGCGATGTGTGCGACTTGGACTGCTCGCCGCGCTCGTCATGGGGGCGGTCTGGGTCGGTCAACCGCGCGCGGCCCACGCGGAGATCGTCCGGGTCGCGATGTTTCCCGTGGCGGTCAACAGCTCTCTCCCCGAGACCGGCCACCTCAGTGCGGGCCTTGGCGACATGATTGCGGCCCGCCTGGAACAGAGTGGGCAGATCGTGATCATCCGAGTCGACCAGAAGGTGACCAGCCGGGAAGAGGCCATCGCGGCGGGGAAGAAGGCCGGCGCAGCGTACGTATTGTTCGGCTCCTACACCCAATTTGGGGATGGCGCGAGCCTCGATCTGCGCTGCGCGCCGGTCGTTGGCGGAGACGACGACGAGCCGCGCCGGGTCTTCGTCCAGGCGGGCAGTGCCGGCGAGATCATCCCCAAGCTCGGCGTCCTATCGCAGAACGTGAGCCGCTATCTGGTAGATGCCGCGAAGCCCGCTGCTCCGCTGGCGGGCGCCGAATCGGCCGCGCCCAGGGCGCCGGACGCGGCCTCCCTGGTGGACCTCGAATTGCGGATCGAAGCGCTCGAGCGCGTGATCTTCGCGCCCCCGCCGGCTTCCGAGACCCCCGAATCCGAGTAGGCCGGCAGGGCCACCAGGTCCAGTTTGCGTGCGCTAAGATGCCGTGCCGCTGCGAGCGGTTCGAACGATTGGGGCGGTGTAGCTCAGTTGGTTAGAGCGGCGGCTTCATAAGCCGTAGGTCGCTGGTTCAAGTCCAGCCACCGCTACCA
>JAHEEJ010000153.1 GCA_024640705.1 Deltaproteobacteria bacterium | reverse complement strand
ATCCAACGGACTCACACCCTCGTCGAGGCCCTTCTGGGCCAGCTCACGCGCCCAATCCTCATCGCCGTCGGCGATGCACTGCATGATTTCCTCATAGATTTCGTTGGCGGCCATCACGTCTCCTCTTGAATGCTGCGCTAGCAGTCTAGCGACCGAAACACGACGCTCGCAGATCCACGTGGACCTCCGGATCTGCGCGCGCAATCAACTCCTCGAGCGCCTTCTCCTCCTCGGCGGCAAGCGGCAAAACCTCGTGCTCCTTCAGCAGCTGACCCGCTCGCTCACGCGCAGTTGCAACTTCGTCAAAGCCCGAATCCTTCCACACCTGATAGGAACCTCGGAAGCTGAGCTTCGGTTGAAAATGCTCTCCCTTCTTCAGGTACTCCAAGGTGCGTCGCTGACCGAGATAATGTCCACCATGGCCGACATCGGCAATCAGGTCGAGCATCAGATGTGCAGCATCGACTTCGAAGCCGTGCTCCACGCGGCGCAGCATGCCCGTGATCTCATCGTCGATCATCATCTGCTCGAACGACAGCATTTGGCTCGAATCGATCAGGCCCACGCCATTGACCACGTCACTGCCGGCCATGAAGGCGCTCATCCCGTTCACTGCCTTCTCGTAGGAAGCCTGTGTTCCAGGCGCCTTGGCGTCCGTCACCAGTCCCTGCGCCATCACCGGTACCCCAAGGTGTTTGCCGATCTGCGTCATCGCGATGTTCAACAGCGACAGTTCCGGCGCGCCCGCCGAATACAGACCCGTGCGCATATCGAGAATGGTCCCGCCGATCCCCAGAATCAACGGCACGCCAGGGCGCGCGAGCTGGTAGAGCGCCACACCACTCAGGAATTCGGCGAGGAGCATCGCCAGCGTACCGGCCAGTGTCACCGGTGCCGTCGCCCCCGCCAGCGGCATCGGCATCACGACGACCGGCACATCGTTGCGGGCCAGCTCGAGGCTGGCGGTCGTCATTTCGGATTCGTGCTGCAGCGGCGATACCGGACAGCACGTGATCGAAAATATCGGGCGCTCGGCGTGGCGGCGCCGGTCGCCGAGCAGGATGTCGAACATCTCCAGCAGAAGCGGCACCTCACCGATTTCCTTGATTTCGTGCTGGACATGGCGCGAGGTGTGGATGAAGCCAACGGCCGACTCTACGTACGTTCGCACCGTTTGCGGAACGTCGGTGGGAACCACGTTCGGCCAGAGGTAGTCCACGCCGTCGAGGGCATCCGATAGGCGCGTGGCCGCAACCAGGTCGGCCAACTCCGAGGGGCGCCGCTGACCCGAATCCGGATCGAGTGTGTACATTCCCTGGCCGTCGAGGCAGGTGTGCACCTTGCCCGTTCCCAACACCACGTCGCGCGACTCGTCACGCCCCGCGAGCAGCACCTGGGACGGCACCGTGGCGAGACACTGCTCTACCAGTTCCGGCGAGATCCGCATCGATCCCGTACTGGCGTCGGACTCTTGACCCGCTTCGCGCAGCAACGCCTCAGCCGGCTTGGAGGCGATCTTCACGCCGACATTTTGCAAGAGATCCAGGGCTGCCTGGTGGATCTGTTGGATTTCTTCGCGATCCAGAAGGCTCAGTGTGGGCTTCACGAATCCTCTCCCCGATAGGTAGGCAAGTTGGGTCGGCCCCTTCTGAGCAATTCGGATGCCAATATAGCCGCGAGCGTCAGCCGATGGGTGCACGAGTGCGTACCCCCCCCAAGGCGCGCCAGCACAGGGCTCGAGGCCGATGCGGGATCGTACCGACTTGGGGGGTACGTGCGCCAAGAGCCTTGCGAAACTGGGGCGAAGCGCCGCATTTCAGCGAGCCAGGTGAGCTACATCGCCCCATTCGCATCGATCTGTGCGAATTCCACAGAAAACTCCTGGGGTCGGCCGCGCTTCCGGAGTAGCGGCTGATCGCCTCCTCGGGCAGGATGCTGCAACGCGCCCCGTGGGTCACGAAATTACCGTCTCGATCCTTCTGAGCGACTCGACCGAACTGCAAAGAACGAAAACACTGTAAGAGGAATTCGTATGCCGCTTTCGTTGATGCCCGTATTGATGCACTCGGAGATCGAACACATCCACGAGCGCAGTCTCGACCTGCTCGAACGCGTGGGGATCGATTACCAGACGCCGCGCGCACTCGAAGTTCTCGAACACCACGGCTGCCGAGTCGACTACGAGCGAAACTGGGCGAGCCTGCCGCGAGACTTCGTCGAGTGGGCAATCGAGCAGGCGCCGCGCGTCGTCCGCCTGGAGGCGCGCGATCCGGCGCGGAGCGTCGTTCTCGATGGACGGCGCCGGCATCACACCTGCGACAGTCAGGGTACGCGCGCCATCGACTTCGAGACCGGTGAGCGCCTCCCCTCGAAAGAGGCGTCCCTGCGACACGGCATTTTGTTCGCAGATGCACTCGACAAACTCGACATCGTCAACGTGATGGTGGCGGCCACCGACATACCCGCGCACGTGCGCGTGATTCGCCACTTCGAAATCGGGTTCGAGATGACCGCAAAGCCCGTGCGCACGGGGGTGCTGCACGCCGAGCAGGTGCCCTTCCTCGTGGAACTCGCACGCGCGGCGACGGGAGAGGATGAATTCCGTCCGATTTTCTCGACCGTTCATTGCAGCATCTCGCCACTGATGCACGACGGTGAGGCAACTGCGGCATGCATGGAGTTGGCCAAACTCCGCGTTCCCATCCTCCTGCACCCGATGCCGCTGGCCGGCGCGACTTCGCCATTGCCTCCCGCCGGAACCATCTTGCAGCACAACATCGAGGTGCTGAGCGGCTTGGCGCTGTTCCAGGCCGTACAGCCGGGCGCGCCGCTGATCTACGCAGCTGGACCCGCACAGCTCGACATGGTCACGGGCAACTACGCCGACAGCGCCAATGGCAATGCCATGCGGCTTGCGCTCGTCGACATGGCCCGCTTCTACAACCTGCCGGTGAACCTGGGTGGTTTGAATACCGCCTCGTACTCGCTCGACGCCCATTACGGCTACGAGGCGACCAGTGCCTGTTTGCTCGCCTACCTGGCGGGCGTCGACGAGATCTACAGCATGGGGTTGATGGATTCTTCGCAGACCTTGTCGCTCGACAAGTTCGTGCTCGACAACCACCTCACCCGCGAACTCGAAATCATGGTGCGGCCGATCCAGATCGACGAGGAGCACCTGTCGGCCGACCTGATCGAACGGGTCGGCATCGGCCAGCACTACCTCAAGCGACCGGAAACCCTCGCATCACTTCGCAAAGAGTACGTGCGCGCGTGGCCACCGATGGGGCGGAACCTCCTCGAACTCGCGCGCGCCGAGGCACAGCAGATCCTCGAGAACCATCAGCCCCCCGCACTTCCCGATGGTGCGCTCGAAAAGATGCACGAGATCGTGAGCGAAGCCGACCGCGCTCTGGCCGCCGCGAGGGCAAGGTGACCTGAACTCACCGCACCGCCTCGCGGAGACCTCAGCCGCGAACCCGGTTCGGCGAAGTGCGCTTCGAGTCACAGTGCGATCGAACAGTTCTTCCCGAGCGCGAAGCCCCACCGGGCTCGGATTTGAAGCCGACCTGTTACGCGCTAGCGCATCTCGAGATCCGCGAAGTCATGAGGCAGCGCTGCAAACCGATTGCGCACGTTTCTGCCCGCGGATCCCGATAGCGCCTTGGTTGCGCGCTGAAAGCTATCCTTCATCGATACGAGACGCTTGTTCAAACGCTCGTACACCGGCGCGAGCTTGGCGCCGAGCGAGGCGATCTCGTCGGCGTAATCCGATGGCTCGCTTAGCCCCGCGTTGGTCTTGGCGAGGATCGAGTGGTACTCCTGCCAGACGTCGACGTAGGGAGCGAGGTGCGCCTGTCCGCCCCACTGCAATCGGTCGAATCCCGGATCGTGGCGCACGAGTTCGGCCGTGTACGTCTCGTAGGCGAAGTGGCGCCCCGCACTCGTGAGGCCGGTGCGCCGAACGAGATCGAGCGCTGCCACCGGGTCACCCGCACCGAGCGCGTCGATCGCGAGCTGCATGCGCGTGGCGTCTCGCTGCACCTGCTGGTGCGGCATGATGTACTGGTCGAACACGTCGAGTGCCACGAGCTCTCGCAACAAGACACCTTCAGACCTGCGCATGCGCTTGGCCAGCATATCCGGATCTTCCGGGCCGGTCGCGATCTCATCCTCCACCGCTTCCGCTGCTGCGCGGAACGCGGCCACCGCGCTCTCGAGAGCTGCCTGCGCGCCCTGATCCGCGCCCGGTAGACCGTCGATGCCAACGCCATCCACCACATAGGCGATGCGCGACTCGGCCTCCGCCGCCTTCGCGACGAGATCGATCAGCGGCAGCCTCGAATGGTCGACGGTGAGCCAGATGTCGTTGATCACTTCGAGGTTGTTCTTCAGATAATCAAAGTTCACATTGCTGAGAATGTCGAAGTTGGTGTGGTAATTCATCGTCAGATAATTGAGCCCGAGCGTGTTGAAATACATGCCCGGGATGCCGGCTGCCGTCAACGTGAAGTGGTCGGCATTGGCCCACACCGTGTTCTGGATCGCGGTGCCAAATGGCGTACGAGCGGGATCTGCAGTGAGCTTTTCATTGGCGAGATCGAACAACTCCGAGTGGGTGCGAATCAGCAGCCGCTCGCCCGGGTCACCCGTTCCGAGCAGCTCGAAGTCGAGCGTGAATACGCCGCGATTTCGCCAGTTGGTGCGCTGCTTGGTGATTGCGTACCACGCCCCCGCGAGCCACTCGTAGTAGGCGTCCGTATAGCCGTACTCCTCGCTCGTACTGGCCAGGAAGACCAGCGTCCGGCGCGGTTGGTACTGTGAGTCGCGCACCGCTTTCGCGATCGCGAGCATGGAAGCGATCGCGGTGGCATCGTCTGCCGCGCCGCGGAACCAGGCATCGTGATGGCCCGTGAACAGGATGATCTCATTCGCGAGATCCCCGCCCGGAATCATGCCCGCTACGTTGTATCCGACACCGCCATCCTCGGCGCGCGTGAGTTCGACGTTCGACGTCAACGTCACGAACGTCGGGCCCTGGGCGATGCGCGCGAGCAGGTCATTTGCGGCATCGCGGGTAATGAAGACGAACGGCACCCAGTCGTCATCGTAGGTGCCATCGAAGGCGAGCAATCCATCGTCACGCTTGTTGTAGAAAGCGCCACTCGCCGTCGTACCCGTGTAGAAGATCACAGCCGCAGCGCCCTCGAGTGTTGCCTGATGGCCGTGCCGATTCACCCACCAGTCGCCAAACGCCCAGTTGACCAGCACGATCTTGCCGGTGACGTCGACGCCGAGATTGTCGTATTCGACCTGACGTCCGAGGCCGAGATCGACGACCTCGGCGTGGATCCCCGCCGGTCCCGTACCCGGCACACCACCCCAGGAGCTGATCTCGTAACTCGGCCCGGCGTCCACTGCGACGCTGCCGCCGTGGAATACCCAGCGATCGATCGGAACGGCCAGCTTCTTCACGCCCTTGAGTCCAACGCCCTTCATCTCGGACGCAATCCAGTCGACGGTGGCCTGGTTCGCGGGCGATCCACCCGGCCGCCAGCCCGCGGGCGTGTCACCAAATCCCGCAACCGTTTCGGTCACCTGCTGCAGATACGCCACGTCGATCGCGGCGCTGAGCGCCGCGCCGTACATCCCACCCTCTCCGACGCGTTGCGCGGTGACGATGGCGTCGGCCGAGGTCGCAGCTGCGAGTTGCTTTCGCGCGGCGCTGCGCGCCTTGCTGCGCTCGAGGAGCCGAGCGTGGAGTCCGGCGGGTTCCGGATCGTCGGTGGGATCCGGCGCATCCGCCATCAGACCGCGGACGAGCGAGCGATCAGAGTCCGCTTGATCCTCGATGAGCGTCGATCCCGACACCGTCATGGTGCAAAGCGTGATCGCGATGGCAACGATTCCTACTTTCGAGTGTCTCATGTCGCCCTCCATTTCGACGTTGACGTGGGAGCGAATTTTCTCATGCCACCGTCGGCAAATGCAAGCACGCAAAATCCCCCTCGGGTGTACGAGACGCGGCGCGCACGCGGCGCCAACTGCATTCCTTACATGGGGTAGTTTCGCCACCGTCGAATACCTCTCGACCGGACGTAACGTATCGGAGCGGGCCAAAAACACAGCCTTTTCTGTCTGTTTCAAGCTGCGTCGGGATCGGACGACCTGGGTATGCGTTGAAAATTACACGGGCCGCTATGAATGATTACACAACCTGACCTTCGCAGATCATTCCATCTTTGTGTCCATACACAGCGCAGGTAAACCAACAGCGGAACGAGCGCCCGGTTATCCTCGATCTAAAGAACCATCCTTCGGAACATCGAGAGAGGAATCCAACGGATCGAATTCGCGAAAGAACCGCTGGCGCCGGATGAACGTGTCGGTGCCCTGGTCTCACACCGAGTGGACGGGGGAATCGCGGTGCCTAATGGGTGCCCGCGCTGGCGGCGTCCGGCACCATGCGATCGCTGCGGAAGCGATCCGGCAGAAACGGTTTCATCACGGCGGGCACCTTGCCGGTGGCGATGTGCTCGGCCATCGAGCGCCCCGCGACGGGCGCGGTCTTGAATCCCCAGGTGCCCATGCCCGCGCTCAGGAAGAAGCGCTCGACCTCGCTCTCGCCGAGGATCGGCGACGAGTCCGGCGTCATGTCGCACAGACCCGTCCACTGGCGCATCAGGCGCGCCTTGCCCATCAGGGGTATGAACATCAAAGCGCGCGCCGCGCACTCGGCGATGAAGTCGAAGCTCGATCGACACGAGTACGTGTTGTACGGAAGCACTTCCGCGCCCGCCAGCAACTCGCCGCGCTGGGTCTGTGAGATGTAGACCAGCGCGTCGAACGAGCACACCAGACCGCTGATCACCGGTTTGACCGGCTCGGTGACGAAGGCCTGAAGCGGGTGGGTCACGATCGGGAGTTTCAGGCCCGCCATCGCGGCGACCTCGCTGCTCCAGCCGGCCACCGCCGAGAGCACGGCGCCGGCGGCGATCGGACCGCGGTCCGTGACCACACCCCGGCAGGTGCCACCGGCGTCGACTTCGATCCCGGTCACGCGGGTTTGTTCGTGGATGTGAACGCCCCGGCTGGCCGCGGCGGACGCGTAACCCCACACGACCGCATCGTGCCGCACGAAGGAGCACGGCGGGTGATAGCTGGCGCCGATGACCGGGAGCTTGCCGCCGCCGGAAAGATCGATGTGGGGGCAGACCTCCAGGATCTCGCTCGGGGTGAGCATGCGCGTGTCCACGCCCATGCGCTGGTTGAGCAGGCACTTGTCGTTCTCCACCCGCCACGAGTCGTCGGTGTGGACGAGATCGATCTCACCCTGGTTCGAGAACATCAGGTTGAAATCCAGTTCCTGGGCGAGCGTGCGGTACATGCGCAGGCTCTCCTGATAGAACGGAATCGTCTCCGGGGTGTTGTAGTTGGAGCGGACGACCTGGGTGTTGCGGCCCGAGGCCCCGGCACCAATGTAGGCGCGCTCGATGACCGCGATGTTCTTGATCCCGTGGTGGGCGGCGAGGTAATACGCCGTCGAGAGTCCCTGAACACCACCGCCGATGATCACGACGTCGTAGTTCGACTTCATCTCGCGCAACGGCAGGAAGTTGCGTCCGCGCAGCAGTCCGCTCACGATTTCCCCACTTCGTCTTGCACGCTCAACGCGCGCAGCGCATCGAGCATCTCGTCGTGCAGATAGGTGCCCCACGGGCTCGGAACGAGCAGATCGATCTGGCCCTCCCCGGCCAGCACGCGCACGGGAACGCGCAGCACATCGCCCTGCACGAAAGCGCCGGGGTCCGGCAACTCGAGCTCGGAGAGATACGAGAAAGCGCGCGCTACGTCGCCCGTGAGGGTGAAACCCGTCCAGCCGTCGCTGAGGTCGAGTGCGAAACCGTCGCTGTCGCCGCGCGCGATCTGCGGGCCGATGGCGTCGAGTACATCAGCCGCCGCCTCGGGCTGACACACGAAAGACATCTCGTCGCTTGCGATCCGGCACGCGCGCGCGCCCGCCGGTGCCTGCACGGCGTCGAGTGCGCCCGCCGACGCGAACCCGCCGACGACGCCGAATCGAGCCGATAGCAGGGTCACGTCAGCCACGCAGCTTCACCCCCTTCGGATCGTAGAAAGGCGTCGGGACCACCGCACCGCGCACCCTCGCACCCGAGCTGAGATGCGCCTCGAACGCAGTGGGGAAGACGCCAGTCTCGGCGTAGGACCACGCCAGACCGATCGCGCACCCTTCGGTGGCGGAATCCATGCACGAAGTCAGGCGGCCCGCGATGCGCTCACCGTCGAACAGCGGAGCGCCCGGCTCCGGAGCGGGTGCACCGCGCTCGAATGCAATGCCCACCA
>JAHEEJ010000152.1 GCA_024640705.1 Deltaproteobacteria bacterium | reverse complement strand
GGGCGCGCTTTCGTGGCGGGAGCGGACATCGCCGAGATGCGCGGACTCGACGCCCAGCAGGCGGAGGCCTTCAGCCGGCACGGGCACGCCGCGATGGACGCCGTCGAATCACTCGCGGTGCCCACGATCGCGGCCGTGAACGGCTTCGCGTTGGGCGGCGGTTGCGAACTCGCCTGTGCGTGCGATTGGATCTACGCGTCCGAAAAAGCGCGCTTTGGTCAACCCGAGGTCAACCTCGGTCTGATTCCGGGCTTCGGCGGCACCGAGCGCCTGGTGCGCCGCGTCGGTCCCGGGTGGGCGAAGGAACTCGTGTTGGGGGGCGAGCCGATCGACGCGGAAACCGCGCTTCGCATCGGCCTCGCGAATCGGCTGTTCGCGCCCGACGCGTTGCTCGCAGCTTCGCTCGAAGCCGCGGAGAAGATCGCCAGCAAGGGGCCGCACGCGGTCGTGACTGCGAAGCGCGTGATGCTGCAGGGCAGGGACGCCGACGCGGCCACCGCCCACGAACTCGAGCAGTTCGCGTTCGGTGTGATCTCCGAGGGTGCGGAATGCGCCGAGGGCATGGACGCATTCCTCGAGAAGCGCGCGCCGTCTTTCGCCGATCGCTGACGCGCGGTCAGCCCGGGAAATCGTTCAGGTAGGGGATGCGCGCGCTCGTGGCTTCGATCGCTTCGCCTGCGTCGAGCAGAACGCGGGTCGCGTTCCAGCTGCCTTCGAGCAGTTGACGGCGGACACCATCGGGAATCTTCGCCGCGACGGTTCCCGCCCGAGAGCTGACGGTCCGCGCCTCGAGGTCGAGCAGCACGGGCTGCTCGGGATCGAGCACCACGGCATCCATCAGGGCGGCGAGATCGTCCGCGTCGAGCATCGCGTAGGGCAGGCCGAGCGCGGTGCAGTTGCCCGCGAAGATCTCCGCGAAGGATTCGCCGATGAACGCGCGAAAGCCCGAACGCATCAGCGCCTGTGGGGCGTGCTCGCGCGACGATCCGCAGCCGAAGTTGGCGCCGACGATCAGGAGGCTCGCACCCGCAAAGCGCTCGTCGTCGAACGGGTGATCGCCCTTGGCCTGGATGCGGTCGTCTTCGAAAGCGTGCTCGCCGAGCCCATCGAACGTGATCGCGCGCAGGTAGCGCGCCGGAATGATCCGGTCGGTGTCGATGTCGTTGCCGCGCAGCACGCAGGCGCGCCCTTCGATGCGATCGATCGCCGTCATAGCACCCCCCGCACATCCACGACGCGGCCCTCGATCGCGGCGGCCGCGACCATCGCGGGCGACATCAACAGGGTGCGGCCCGTGGGTGAACCCTGTCGCCCCTTGAAGTTGCGGTTGCTCGACGACGCACAGATTTCGCGGTCCACCAGTTTGTCGGGATTCATCGCGAGGCACATCGAACAACCCGCGAGCCGCCACTCGAAACCCGCTGCGCGGAAGACTTCGTGCAATCCCTCGGCTTCGGCCTGGCGCGCGACGGCCTGTGAGCCCGGAACCACGAGCGCCTTGACGCCCGGCGCCACCCGGCCCGTGCGCGCGACCCGCGCGGCTTCGCGCAGGTCCGAAATCCGACCGTTGGTGCACGAGCCGATGAATGCGACCTGGATCGGTGTGCCCTCGATCGGCTCGCCGGGTTTGAGCGACATGTAGCCGTAGGCCTCTTCGAGCGAGACGCGCTCTTCGGGGGGCGCGTCGGCGGGGAAGGGCAGGCGCTCGTCGATGCCGATGTTCTGGCCCGGGTTGATCCCCCAGCTCACCGATGGTGCGATCGCGTTGCCGTCGAGTTCGACCCGATCGTCGTAGGTCGCGCCCGGCGGGCTCGCGAGAGATTTCCACCAGCCGACGGCGCGGTCGAACGCCGCGCCTCGAGGTGCGAACTCGCGGCCGCGCAGATACTCGAAGGTGGTCTCGTCGGGGTTCGCGTAGCCGCAGCGCGCGCCGCCCTCGATCGACATGTTGCAAACCGTGAGGCGCTCTTCGATCGACATCGCGTCGATTGCGGGACCGCCGTATTCGTACGCGTAGCCGACGCCTCCGTTGACGCCGAGTTCGCGGATGATCGCGAGGATGACGTCTTTCGCGTAGACGCCCGGCCGGAGCTTCCCGCTCACGTCGATCCGGCGCACCTGTGGTTTCGAGAGCGCGAGGCATTGGGTGGCGAGCACGTCGCGCACCTGGCTGGTGCCAATCCCGAACGCCATCGCGCCGAACGCGCCGTGCGTCGAGGTGTGGCTGTCGCCACAGGCGATTGTCATGCCGGGTTGGGTGAGCCCGAGCTCCGGCCCGATCACGTGGACGATCCCCTGTTGACCGCTCGCCGTATCGAGCAGGCGGATGCCGTGCTCTGCGCAGTTCGTTTCGATCGCGCCCATCATCTTTTCGGCGAGGTCGTCGGCGAGGGGCCGCTGCTGGGAGAGCGTCGGGATGATGTGGTCGACCGTCGCGAGCGTGCGCTGCGGAAAGCGCACGGGCAGCTTCATTTCGCGCAACATCGCGAAGGCCTGCGGACTCGTGACCTCGTGGATCAGGTGCAGGCCGATGAAGAGCTGGGTCTGGCCGCTGGGCAGCTCGCGCACCGTGTGGGCGTTCCAGACCTTGTCCAGCAGGTTGGCATCGCTCGAAATCGGGGGGGTCGGCTTCGTCATGGCCCCTGTGGGATAGCACGGGCGCGGGCCGACCCCCATGTCGTATGCTGCGCGGATGGAACTGCTCTATACCGCGCACATCCCGGCCGGCGACGGCCCGTTTCCGACGATCATCGCGCTCCACGGCTGGGGGGCGAGCGCCCACGACCTGATCGGCCTCGCGCCGATCTTCGACGGCGGCCGCTCGATCGTGCTCTGCCCCCAGGGCCCGCTCGCGTTTCAGGCCGGCCCCGGGCAGGTCGGCTACGGCTGGTTTCCGCTCGAAAGTGGCCGTCCGGCCGATCACGCCGAAGTGCGCAAGGGGGTCGAGGCGCTGCAGCGCTTCATCGACAGCGCACTCGCCACCTACCCGATCAATCCCCGCAAGGTCGTGATCCTCGGTTTCAGCCAGGGTGGCGTGATGGCCTACGCGCTCGCGCTGCACCATCCGGCCGCCTACGCGGGCCTGGTCGCGCTCTCGTCCTGGTTGCCCGACGAGATGGCCGAGGCGATCCCCGCAAACCCCGAGCTCGCGAACCTCCAGACCCTCGTCATCCACGGCACCCGGGATCCGATGATTTCGATCGACCTCGCCCACGAGTCGCGCGCGGCGCTCGCCAAGCTCGGCGTGCCCGCCAGCTACCGCGAATACGAGATGGGCCACGAGATCAATCCCGAAGCGCTGCGCCAGCTGATCAGCTGGCTCGACGAAAAGGTCGTCCACCCGGTGCTGGTCGCGTGATGGGCCGCCGACCGTCCAGCACGGCTCACGCGATCGGGATTCGCCGGCTTGGGTCACTGGCCTCGTGTGCGAAATTCCGCGAAGCGATCCCCGGACTGTCCGCCGAGCAGCCACGGGTGTAACGTCGCGCGCGGTTCGTCGGGGTGTAGCTCAGTGGTAGAGCCTGGTCTTTGGGGGGCCAGCGTCGTGGGTTCGAATCCCACCACCCCGACCAAAACATCTTCAAAGCAATTGGTTAAGACGCCACCCGCGGGGCGTTTCCAAAACTGTGCCCCATGTCGAGCTTCTCGACACGATTCAGTGTGGATCTCGATAGTGAGTGACCGCGGGTGATGCGTTCGCGGATCGCTCGATTTCTAGCGGTTTCGGCCCTTTTCGCCTGCGCGAGCCAGCCTGCCCACAGGTCAGCAAGCTGATGCCGATCGCTTCTGCATCGAGCGGTGTGAGCAGGCAATGGCGATGAGGAATTGTATTCGCGTTGCGTGCTCTGTGGGTGCGTGGTCGATCCACTAGCGGAACGATACCCCGACAAGGACGGGGTCACGCTGTTCGCGATGCTGGATGCCGGGCAGCAGGATCCCACGCCCGACCTCGATCAGGTGGGTCGTGATTGCGCGCTCCAAAGTTCTCTATTGCCAGACACTGAACTCGATCCGTTCTCGGCGGCTTGGTATTCCAAGCACTGGAGAGCGGCTGGTGGATCACGCATCGAGGCAACGGGTCGTGACGCTGTAGAGGTATACAGCACTCCTCGTGCTCCCGTCGTTCACATCTACAATCGTTGTGTGTGTGGAGTGCCTCGGGAACCAGATGAGGTACACAACGAAGCGACTGAGTGGCGCAGGGGCTATGAGCCCGTTGAGATCGAGTGGCATGCCAACGGTGAACCGCTTGGGTATGGTTTGATTCGAGGGAGAGGGATGGCTGATCGCAACGGCACGAGCCCGCCTCTCGCGCCGGCGGCCCCGTCCGAGTTCGCTGTGGGCTCATGGTTCGATGAGCCGTAGGCTCATGATTTCGAGTTCGTGGCGCCGGTCGGGCACGCTTCCCAGGGTTGCTAGAGTGCGGTGTCTGCGTGGCCTCCGAGGATGCCGATCCACCCCATGACCGCATTGCTTTACCTGGCCTTCTTCTTGTCCGGTGTCGCCGCCGTGGCGTTCGAGACACTCTGGTTCTACCAGGCTGGCTTGGGTTTGGGAAACTCGATCTGGGCCTCGAGCCTCGTGCTGGCAGCCTTCATGGGTGGGCTCGGCATCGGCAATGGGTTGGTCGGGCGCTATGGCGATCGCCTGCGGCACCCGCTGCGGCTCTACGCCGTGCTCGAACTCGTGATCGCAGTCTCGGGCTTCGGCCTGGTGGTGCTCCTGCCCGTGATCACGCCCGTGTTGATTCCGGTGTTTCGCCCCTTCCTCGATGCGGCCTGGGGTCTCAATGGGCTTCGGTTGGCGGTCAGCTTCGGATTGCTGTTGCTGCCCGCCGCCGCCATGGGGTGCACGATGCCATTGCTCGTGTCGGCCCTCTATCGGCGGGATCCGCGTTTCGGCGCCGTGCTCGGCCGCCTCTACGGCTGGAATACTCTGGGCGGAATGCTCGGCGCCGTCGTCGGCGATGCGGGCCTGATCGAATGGTTCGGGATCTACGGGGCGGCCGGCGTCGCGGCCCTCGCCAATCTCAGTGCGGGCGCTCTCGCGCTGCTGCTCGCTCGACGGATCGAGGCGGCGGTTGATCCCGCTCATCGCCCGCTCCGCGAAGCGGCGCGAATCGTCGACTATTCGTTGCGCGCGCGGGCTCTGCTCGGCGCGGCGTTCCTTTCCGGCTTCGCGTTGTTGGCGCTGGAGGTGGTCTGGTTCCGCTTCCTGCTCCTGGTGGTGGCGGGGACCAGCATGATATTCGCCGTCCTGTTGGCGGTCGTTCTCGCCGGCATCGGTTTCGGAGGCCTGGTGACCTCGCGTTGGCTTGCCCGCAACGCATCGGCCCGGTTCTCGCTGCCAGCGGTTGCGGCGTTTGCGGGCGTGCTCTGTACGGTCGTCTATGTCGCGTTCGGTTTCCTGCCGCGAAGCTTCGAGTGGCGTTCGGCGATGAATTGGAGCGAGACCCTTCAAGTTGCAGTTCCGCTGATGTTTCCGGTTTCGTTTCTCTCCGGGGTGCTGTTCACGCTGATCGGCGAGGCGCTCCATCGCGAGCTGCCCGGTGAGATGCGCGCCGCCGGCTTCCTCACGCTGGCCAACACCATCGGGGCCATGTTGGGTTCGCTCGCGGCGGGCTTCGCCCTGCTTCCCTACTTCGGTGTCGACGATTCGATCCAGCTGCTCACGGCGGCGTACGGGCTGATCGCGCTCGTACTCGTCAGGGGTGCCGGGGGACGCGAGGTCGCGGGGCGCGCTCGCACGATTGTGAATTACGCGATGGGATGCGCACTGCTGGCCGTGATCGTGGGGTTTCCGGGTGATCTGATGCGGACGCAATATATCGGTTACCCGATCCAGCGCTTCCTGCCCGAATGGTCGCCGGTCGAAGGCCGTGAGGGATTGACCGAGACGATCATCTACCTGCGCAAAGAGGCCTTCGGTGAGCCGATCGCCTATCGCATGCTGACCAACAGCCACTCGATGTCGAGCACCGCCACACGCGATGCGCGCTACATGAAGCTCTTCGTCTACTGGCCCGTTGCCGTGCACCCGGCCCCGAGGAGTGCGTTGCTGATCGGCTATGGAGTCGGGGTCACCGCCAAGGCGCTCAGCGATACCGCGGCACTCGAAACGATCGACGTCGTCGACACTTCGCGAGACATCCTCGAGATGAACCGCCTCGTCTATCCCGATCCCGCCGATTATCCCTTGAACGATTCGCGCGTGAAGGTCCACATCGAAGATGGGCGCTACTTCCTGCAGACCACCGATCGGCACTTCGACATCATCACGGGCGAACCGCCGCCGCCGAATCTGGCCGGGGTGGTCAGTCTGTACACCGTCGAGCATTTCGCGCTCGTGCGCGAGCGACTCAACGAAGGCGGGATTGCGACCTACTGGCTGCCAGTCCACAACTTGAGCGAGCAGGACACCGAGGTGATCTCACGCGCTTTCTGCAGTGTATTCGACGACTGCACTCTCTGGACCGGTGCCGGTCTCGACTGGATGCTGGTCGGGACGCGTAACGCCAGTGGCCCCGTTTCGGCGGAACACTTTGCTCGTCAGTGGAGCGACCCGATCGTCGGCCCAGAGATCCGCGCGCTCGGTTTCGAATCACCCGAACAGCTCGGGGCGCTCTTCCTGGGAGGTCCGGAATACTTGCTGTCGATGTCGGCGGGCGTCGACCCCCTGACCGACCGCTATCCCAAGCGCCTGAGCGATGCTCTCGTGGTACAGAAAGAGAAGTACCTGCCGTGGATGGACACGAGCGCCGCTCGCGAACGTTTCGAGCGGGATCCTCTCGTCTCTCGCCTCTGGCCTGCGTCCATGCGCCGCGCGGCGCTCGCGTATTTCAGCGAGCAGGAAGCCTACAATCGCGTGCTGAATTTCAAGCTCGACCCCATCGGTTCCCTGCGGGAGATACATCGCTTGATCACGAAGACGCGTCTCGAGACGGCCCCGCTCTGGTATCTGGGAAGTGACGGCAATTATCAGCGGGCAGCCGCGCGGGCGTGGGCGGCGGGGCGTCGTAGCCCGGAGATCCACTTCCATCTCGGCGCCTCCGCGCTTGCACGACGTGACTTCGCTGCGTCGGTGACGCATTTCCGGTCGGTCGGAGGGGGCGATCGAACTGCCGAGCTTTCCCGCCTCCTCGAGATCTACGCGCTGGGGTTGGACCAACGTTGCGAGCAGGCGGAAACGTTGGCGGCAGCGCGCGGATTGGGACGTGGGCGAAGCGAGCACGACGAGTACTTCAGCGTCTTGTTGGCCGAAATCTGTCCGCGCGAGCAAGCGAGCCGCCGTTGACCCGGGCCGCGCTGCGCCGGACAATGTTCTCGATAGGCTTTGTGCTTTTCGTCGCGAGTGCGGCAGCACACGGCTTTTGTTCCAAAATTGATGTCGCAGAGCTAGGAAAGGCCATGCCTATGCGAAGACTCGCGACATCGATTTCGACGTGCCCGCCAGCTACCGCGAGTACGAGATGGGCCACGAGATCAATCCCGAAGCGCTGCGCCAGCTGATCGGCTGGCTCGACGAAAAGGTCGTCCACCCGGTGCGGGTCGCGTGATGGGCCGCCGATCGTCCAGCACGGCTCGCGCGATCGGGATTCGCCGGCTCGGGTCACTGGCCTCGTGTGCGAAATTCCGCGAAGCGATCCCCGGACTGTCCGCCGAGCAGCCACGGGTGTAACGTCGCGCGCGGTTCGTCGGGGTGTAGCTCAGTGGTAGAGCCTGGTCTTTGGGGGGCCAGCGTCGTGGGTTCGAATCCCACCACCCCGACCAAAAACTCGCTTGAATCAACTGCTCGCAAGGCGCCATCTACACCCCCACCTACTTTTCACCTCTTGTCGGTCGTGGCACCTCCACCACAGCGCGATCCGTGTTTACGAGCCCGAGAAGAAGAGCACCAGACTGGACCAATCAAGAAGCCAGCCTCACCCAGTTGGCTTTCTTCCACTCTCGATCTGGACCCGATATTCCGGACGTCGGTCGACTGCTCGACGAGCTCAAGGAGCCCGATGTTAAGGAGAAGTGGCGCAAGGGCCATGAGGCCAACGGCAAGAACTTCAAGATTCATCTCGATGGCGACGGCAGCTTCAACTTCTATCGTGTGTCGAAGAGCCTGCATAGCAATGCAGGTCAGAAAATTGTAGTATCCGCTGGCCGACCGGCATCGTGCATTTGGTGCCGGCCGGCTTTCACAGATCAAATGATTCTACGACGGAGAAACAGGCATGAGAAAGCTATTCTTGGCATTTACTGCTGTGCTGCTTTTGCTGCCCGCGATAGGGTCGCAGGCGCTGGCCGCAGAGAAGAAGCCCAACATCCTGGTGATCTGGGGTGACGACATCGGGCCTCACAACATCAGCGCCTACAACC
>JAHEEJ010000151.1:7273-8427 GCA_024640705.1 Deltaproteobacteria bacterium | reverse complement strand
ATCGGCGGCGAGCTGATGGGACCGGAGTTCGAGAGTCTGCCAGGCCGCCCGCGGTTGTTCGTGAAGGGCGGAGCGCAGTTCCAGATGTTTTCGAGCGACAGGATCTTCAGGGACGGCGACGCTTTCGTAGACGTCCAGCCGGGGAGGGCAATCATCAATTACCTCGGCGGTGGCGCCGGAGCGCGAAACTATCCCGGCGATTTCGAGGGACAGGGGAGCGAAATCAGCGCGCGATTTCACAATCCGTCGTGGTACGCGGGGCTGGGGGTCGCGTTCAGTGTGCCGATTTCTTCCGATCTGATGCTCTACCTCAAGCCTTCGGTTCAGTACAGCATGGAAGAGATCGACCTGCCGTCGGGTTTGACGACGGTAGACGAACCTGTCCCGGCGCAGGATCCGGTACCTTGTGGTGGTCCACCCAAAGCACCGTGCCTGCGCGAGTTCTTTGTCCACGAGAGTCGCTCGACAGCCAGCGCCACCGATCACAGCGTCGGTGCGGGGCTCGAGGTCGCACTGGCCCTGTTCCGATCGGCTCGACCGATCCGGGTTTCACTCTACGCAGAGGCTCGCTTTCTGTGGTTGGTCAGTGACGACACGACGGAGTTCGCGGATCCCAACGGCATTGCGTCCTACTCCGTCGTGCGAGATGATTTCAACATCAAAGGCGGAGGCGGGTTGCGGTTCAGCTGGGTGGGTTTCGACTGACCGCGGGTTTGCGGCGGATGGCCCCTCGGTTCTCCGCGGGATCTACTCTTCCTCGAATGTCTCTGCGTGCTCGTCGGGACGGCTCCCCCCCGATCTCTGGATCTCTGCGACGTGGCGCGCGCGGTTCATGTCGAACGCCGGACGTTGTTCTTCCTCGAGCACTGCCCGCATTTCCTCGTAGATTTCGTGCGGTTGCTTGAGCTGCGCCTTGAAGATTCGGAAATCCTGCTTGGCGGAATCGATGCGCTCCGAGTTGCGCTGTCTGCGGGCGGCGCTGAGGGCGGCATCGAGTTCTTGTAGACGGAGCCGCGTACTCAGCTGTGCCTCGAGAATGGTGTCGATCTCGTGCCGCTGCTCTTCGCTGAGATCGATGCCGTCGAAGAGCACCTCGAGCGCGTGAGTCCACCAGTCCAGCTTCCGTTGGAAACGAAATTCCGGTCCATCGAGCG
>JAHEEJ010000151.1:1751-7263 GCA_024640705.1 Deltaproteobacteria bacterium | reverse complement strand
CGGCGGATCCTCGCTCGGCGCTTCTGGGCGCGGCACGCGAGCCGCGGGCTGCCGCTCGACCGCCTGTTCGGGTTCGCTCTCGACCTCTTCCGCGCATCCCACGGCGAGCAGGGTCGCAGCCACGAAGGCCGCGGCGAGGATCGCAGCGGCCGACTTCGCGCGCCGGCCCCGCGCGATGCTCCGCCTTCCCGCGTTAGCGGATGTTTCGGCAGAGGTTCGGTTGGCGACGTGTGAGGCTTGGTCGGGGATCATTGGACCCCATAGCCCAGGGCGCGCAATTGGTGCAGCTGCATCTCGTTGATCTCGACGGTGGGCGCGTCATCGCCCCAGGGCGGGGGACGGCTCGCGAGATAGGCTTCGGCCTTCCCCTTGAGGTCTTCGACGACTTCCGGCCAGTCGTCGGCGACGTTCTGCTGCTCACGCGGGTCTTGCCACTTGTCGTAGAGTTCCGAGGTCTTCGGTGCGTGCGCGCGATAGATCAGGCGCCAGCGCCCCTCGGTGTAGGAAACCATCGGCCGCGATTTCTGCTGCTCCCTCCCCCAGCTCTGGTCGAGGTGGGCGATCGCAACGCCTTCCGCGTCGGCGTCCGAGGCGCCACCCGCTGCAGCGACGATCTGAGGCACGAGAGATTGCCCGTCCGTGTCGGGGAGCGGCGGCAACCCCACGAGCTCCAGGGCGGTCGGCCAGAGGTCGACGTTTTCCGAGCGCGCCTCGACGACGATCCCCGGCTCCAGCCGGAACGGAAAACTCAGGATCAGGGGGGTCGTCGTGACCTCGCCGTAGACGTTGCGAGCGTGTCCCTCTCCGTCGTGTTCGCCGAAGGCTTCGCCGTGATCCGCGCTGAATACGATCAGGGTGTTCTCGCGCAGGCCTCGCTGCTCGAGCACGTGGAACAGATGCCCCAGCAGGCTGTCCACCCAGCGGATCGAGTTGTCGTAGGAGTCCGAGTAGTTGGTGCCAAACAGCGCCGTGTCTTCCGAGTAGGCGTACTGGTGGACATCCATCATGTGGAGGTAGAGGAACCAACGCTCGTGCCCGTGAGCCCGCAGGAATTCGCGCGCGGAATCGATGATGTCGCCGTCGCTTCCCTCGAGCGCGATGTTCGGGTTGTCGATGCGCCTCATCTTGGCACCGCGCGGCGCGGATGGGCTGAGATAGATCTCGAAACCCTGGGAGAAGCCGAAGTTCGGAGCGATCCAGCCGTTTCTCCAGACGGCCGCCGTACGGAAACCCGCCGCGCGGAAGACCTCGGCCGGCGTCGTCGCTTGCTCCGAGAGCACGTCATAGGCGCGCAGGCTGCGCGTGCGCGCCGGATACAGTCCCGTCCAGAGCGAGGACATCGAACACTTCGTCCACGACGACTGGGAGACCTGCTGCGCGAAGCGAATGCCGGTCGCCGCGAGCGCGTCGAGATTGGGGCTCGTATCGCGTTCGTACCCGTAGCAGCCGAGGCGGTCCGCTCGCAGCGTGTCGACGAGCACGAACAGCACGTTGAGATCGTCTCGATTGCGGAGGGCGAGTACGTCTTCGATCGTGCCGCTGGGCCTCGAATCGGAGCGCTCATCCTCGTCGCCGAAGAAGTGTCGCATTCCTGCGGCGAGGAGTGCGATGGCGGCGATCGCCGCCACGACCTCGAACACCGGTCGGCGCGGTCTCACTTGGTGCTCGGGTTCGCTCATTCCGGCTCGAAATTAGGCTGGTTACCGGAAACGATCAAGGGCGCGCTGAGGGGGGGACCACCCCAGCGCGCCCTTGAAGAACACCGACAGTCGGAGCGACTGCCGCGTGGCTAGGCTTGGATCAACGCCTCCGCAGACGGTACAGGCCCGCCAGGACCACGAGTCCAGAGGCCATCATCAATGTGCTCCCGGGCTCCGGGAGGAAGTGGAAGTCCATCTGCCAGGCGCTGCCCGATGCCCATGCCATGACGATGGGATCCTGCGGGTCGCGCGGTATCTGGTAGGTGTGAACGAGGCGCGGGCGAACCATCGAGATCACCCCGCTGAGTTGGAATCCACCGCCCGTCGAGACCGATCGGTTGTCGTAGCCCGTGAGTGTAAATATGGTGTCGGTAGCCCCGTGCGGCTCCCATACCGTGATCATCCCCGTCGTGAACGGAGCGAGCGTGTAGAAATACGGGATCCTGCGAGAGTAGTAGCCGCCGGGTGAAGACGGCGTACCGGTGGTCGCTCGGTAGTTGCCGTAGGTCGTCATTCGGTAGACGTTGAACGGGCCACCGTACTGAACGTCGCCGAGCACCGTGTTTGCACCGTTGACTCGCACATCCATCTGGGGCCCGTAGGCCTTCGAGATGTACGGGTAATTGGCGGTGATCTTCTGGTAGTAGGTGTGGTTGGCCCCGTAGAAGAAATGCATCGTGCCACCGAAGCGGTTCGCGCCCGGTGTGACCATGATCGACCCGGCCCGGCTCTTGTCATAGTTACCGCCGACGAATGAAATCGGATCGCCAGCCTTGCGAGTACCACCAAGGTCGTGGGCCAAGAAACCACAATTGGTGAGTCCCCCACCCACACAGGGTGTGGTGGTCGGCGTCACCGGGTTGCCTTGGTTGAGGGGCGGCGTGGGATTCCCCATGGTGGTGGCGAAAATCACCGTCGTGGGCCCCGACGCGCCGCCATATCGCGAGTTGTCCGGTCGGAAGCTCCCCTTCAGATTCCAGTACGAGTACCACGCTTTGGATTCCGGGTAGCCCGGGAAGCAGGTTCCGGGCACACAGGCGCCGTAGTAGGTGTAGTCTTTGATGAACTTACTCGGAGCCGTAAACCTCGGCGCGGGCGAAGTCGTACCGACGATGGCCGCCGCAGCCGGTGCCTTGTTCGGGCCCTTGATGCGCGGATGCGGCTGGGTGCTGATATACGGATCTGCCGGGCTCGCCGTTGATGTGCCGCCCCACCAGGTTCGGTACATCCGGAACAATCCCGATGCCGCGTCTGCGGGCGTGGATACTAATAGCGGTGCGGTCACGAGCGCGGCTGCTATCAGCAGTGAAACGAATTTGTGACGCTTGAGCATGGCCATTTTCTGCGTCCCCCTATCTTTTTAGAATTCTCTCGGAACTCAGGATCTCAGTATTTCCACCGTTGACTAAACGGGCGGTTTAACAGAGGATCACCCGCTGCAGTCAAAGGTTTCCAGGAGCCAAACTCGCAGAAATTGCGTCAAAATGTCAAGTAAAATCATCTCGTAGGGTTTTAATCTCCCCCCGGGGCAGCGGGCGTCAGATGTTGCGCAGCGGCGCAAAAGGAGACGGATTGAGTCCGAAAGTGGCACATCTTTTCCGCGATGGATGGCTTGCCGCCGCGCTCGTTGCGCTCGCGTTGGCGGGCGGATGCAGTCCGGAGGCTCAACTCGAAGACCTTCGCAGCTTCCAGCAGAGTGGGCGGTTCGCGGAGACGATCGAGCCGCTGCGCGAGCGGCTCGACGAGGCCCCGGACGATCCCGAACTCAATCACCTCTACGGCCTCGCGCTGCTGCAGACCGACCAGAGTGCGCTCGCGATCTGGCCGCTGCGCAAGGCCGCGCAGGATCCCGACCGCGCGATCGAAGATGGAATCCTGCTCGTGCAGGCGATCCTGAATGGCGGCAGCGCCGAGGACGGAGCCGCGGCGGCGAGCCAGGTACTCGAACTCGCGCCGGACCGCGTCGATGTGTTGCGCCTTCTGATCGCCGCGCGCTTGAAGGCGAAGCAGAACGAAGAAGTCCTTGCCGACGTCGAGCGCCTGCTCGAGCTGAAGCCAGGCGATGCGAATGCGCTGGTCTCGCGCCTCGTGGCATTGCTCAACCTCGATCGGGCCGACGAGGCCGAGGAGGCGCTCTCAGAGATCAGCGGAGCCATCGAGAATCTGGAGGGTGGGTTCGATTGGGAACCGCGGGTCTGCGGGGGCACTGCAACCTTCATGAAGGAGAAGGGAGACCCCGAAGCCGCCGAGCGGCTTTGGAACGATTGCCTGGAGCAATTTCCGGCGGAGGAGATGATCGTATTCGCCGGAATCGAATTCTTCAGCGAGATGGGCGAACCGCGACGCGTAACCGAGATCCTGCGTCGCGCCGTCGAAGCCGAGCCCACTCACCTGGTTTTCATCGACGCCCTCGCCAATCGGCTCGGTCACGCCGGGGAGACCGAGGAGGCCGAGCGGCTGCTGCTCGCTGCGACCGAAGACGGCGTGAACGATCACCAGGCCTGGTACAGACTCGCGAAGTACCACGAAGAGCGCGACGAGCTCACAAAGGCCGCGGACGCCATGGCGAAGGGGATGGCGCTGATGGGGAAGAGTCCGTCGTTGATGCTCGCCGAGTACGTCGATCTGCTGATTCGAGCGGGCTACTACGACAAGGCCGAGGAGATCGTTCCCGAATTCGAAGGCGATCCGGTGATTGCGAACCTCTTGCGCGGTCGCCTGTTGTTGGCTCGCGGAAAGCCCAGCGAGGCGATCGACGCACTCGAGGCGGGTCTCAAACTCTGGCCCGACAACAGCGCCGCGCGCGAACTCGTCGCCGAAGCCGCCGTGCAGCTCGGCAACTACGACCGCGCGGTGACCGAATACGGCGAGGCGCTGCGCGCCGATCCCGCCAGCCGGGATGCGCTTTTTGGCTTGCTGCGGTTGCTCGAGGCGCTCGGCCGCGACCAGGATACGGGCCCCGTCCTCGAGCGCTATTGGCGCGAAAAGCCCCGCGATCCGGAGAGCCTGGTCGAGGCGATCCGATCTGCGAATCGGGCCGGTCAGGTGGCCCGTGTCGAGCAGGCCGTTCGACGCCTCGGCGAGATCCCGGGCCAGAGGGGGGTGGCGATTGCGGAGATCGCCGCGATTCGCGCATCCCGCGGAGGCCCTGCGCGGGGCGTCGATTTCATTCGGAAATCGAACCTCGACCTCACGCGGCCGATCAACGGTCCCGCACTGCAGGCGCTGGTCGACTACCTCGTCGCCGACGGGAAGGGCGGCGAGGCGCTGAGCGAAGCCGATGCGGCGGTCGCCGCACATTCCGATCAGGCCCTGTTCCACGAAGTGCGCGCCGATTCGCTGCGGGCAGTCGGCGAGCCGGATCGCGCGCGCGAGGCGCTCGAGCGCGCACTGACGCTCGAGCCAAAGCGCGCATCAGCGCTCGCAAAACTCGCCTCGCTCGTCGCGGAGCGCGGCGATCGAAAGGCGGCGATCGCGCTCTACGATCGCGCGATCCAGGCCGGTCCCGATGCATCGGAATACGCCTGGCAGGCGATCCAGTTGTTTGTCGCCGCGGGTGACGAAGCCGAGGCCGAGCGGCGACTCGATGCGCTGCTGCTCCGCGATGCGTTCCACGCCGAGGCGGCGACCCTGCGCGCGCGCCAGCTGATCGAGAGCGATCCAGAGCGCGCCCACAACTTGGCGCGTCGCGCGGTTCGCCTTCGAGGCGGCCCGGATGCGCTCGAGATCCTGGGCCGGACCTACCTGGCCGGTGGTCACGCCGAGCCGGCCGCCAAGGCGCTCGGCCGCGCGGTCGAATTGCAGCCCGATCG
>JAHEEJ010000151.1:0-1651 GCA_024640705.1 Deltaproteobacteria bacterium | reverse complement strand
CCGGGCGAGTCAGCGTATGGGCGGCTGCCCTGGTTTGGCCTTGCGTTTCTGCTCCCGAATCTTCTCGGGTGGCGTTCGCGCTTCGCGGCGCGCATCCTCGTCGAGCGGGCTCTGTTGGAGCCACGTCTCAGCGGCGACGGCGTCCCGTTGATACCACTTGCCGGCGGCGATTTTGAGGCAGCGCAGTCGACTGTCTGAATCGGAGACGCGCTCGCACCAACCGATCGCCTCCTCGGGCGCACGATCACCCAGATCTTTCGCGTAGAAAATGATCGCGGGGTCGTGAAACGCGGTCAGCGTCTCGGACTCCAGCCACGTGACAGCGCCTTCTCGGTCCGAACTCAGCCAGGTGCGGAAGGCTTCGCGCACCGCTAGCTCGTGCGACGCCTCGTCCGGATGTTTGCGCACCCACCGCATGGCGGCCAAACCGTCTTGCTTCCCCCAAAGCCCGGCGATGATGCGCGGTGCGTCGGACGCGTACCCCTGATTCGCGTATTCCATCGCCCACGCCGCCGCCCGCTCCGGATCCCACCGCCCGACCATGCGAATCCCGCGCCGGAACACCAGCCGCTTGAACCTTTTCTCGTAAGCATCATTTTGGGCGATCGAGTTCGCCCAGGCCATCGTGCTGTCGATTCCGCCCGTGCGCATGAGTCTGGCGGCCACGCGGGTGATCGCGGTGTCTTGCTGTTGCTTCGAAAGGCCCGAGAGGTATTCGTCGAGCCCCCCTTCACCGGAGTACAGCCAGCCCGCCAGCAACCCGACGAACATGTCTTCGGAGAGGCCCGGCAGGCGGGCGCGAACGTCTTTGTACGCCTCGAGTGCCCCGCTTGGATCGCGCATCGCCCAGCCTTCGATTGCCGCACCGGCGCCCATCTTCTGTTTGTCCAGGAACGGCCAACCGAGTGCGTGTTCGAGTGCGGCCGCGGGGTCGAATCGCGCCCAGGCAAGCGCGAACGGGCGGATGTCGTGTTCGTCGAGGATGTTGAGCATGCGGTCGTAGACCGCCGCGGCTTCGAGCACGTTTCCGAGATCGAGTTGTTGCAGTACGCCCGCGGTTCGCTCAGCGCGGTCGAGTCCGTCCTTTTCAGCGAGCGCCGCCTGGATCGCGGCGCTGAAATCGTCGGGAGCCTGGGCGGATTCTTCGGGTGGCGCCGTCAGCCGCCCGGCCGCGAAGACCGCCACGAGCGTCGCGGCCCAGACGCCGAAAACGACAGCTTTCTTCACACCGGTCATGCACTCGTCTCCACTAGCCGTTGGCGTTTAAGGGGTGGCGTGCAACCGATCTCGTTTCGACGCGCTGCGGTCTGCTGGAATCGGCAGCGAGTCAGAACGAAAGGCTGACACTGATACCATACGTCCTCGGGTCCGCCCAAGCGTTGAGGACGTACTGCAACCCCTGAGACAGGTCATCCGAAGACGTCTTGTAGTGTTCGTCGAGGAAGTTGTGCACCCAGCCGGTGATCTCGATCATTTCGTTCTCGGAGCGCCAGCTGAGGCTCGCGTTGTGGATCCAGAAGGATTCCTGCCCGAAAAACGCCTTGGGGAAGTTGATGTAAGCCCCCTGGCCCGAGGCCGGGTCGAAGTAGATGTCGTCCTTCCAGCTGAACGAGTAGCGGGGAGACAGCGTGCCGAGCCCGCGCCCGAAGAG
>JAHEEJ010000009.1:16948-30213 GCA_024640705.1 Deltaproteobacteria bacterium | reverse complement strand
AACTCGCCGATCCTCGTCTTCGGCGGCCAGGGCCCGTTCAGTCAACTGCGCAAGGGTTCGTTGCAGGAGATGGATCACCTCGGTGTCGTTCGTCCGATCACCAAATTCTGCGACGCCGTCTACCAGGGCGATCGCATCCCGGAGTTCATCGAACTCGCGATCCGCCACGCGGTTTCCGGCATCCCTGGCCCGTCGTACCTCGAAATCCCGATGGATGTCTGGGGCGGTCAATTCGAGTGGAAGGACGTCTACCTGCCGCGGATCCGCACCGAACCGCTGCGCCTGTCGCCCGACCGCGGAGAGGTCCGCAAGGCGATCGAAATGCTCGAGACCGCCGAGCGCCCGATGTTGATGGCCGGCACCAGCGTCAAGTGGTCGCGCGGCGCGGCCGCGATGAACGACTTCATCTTCGAGACGCACATCCCCACGTACACGAACGGAATGGCGCGCGGCAGCGTGCCGGTGGATTCGCCCGAGTTCATGCTTCGCTCGCGGCGCGACGCGATGAAGCAGATCGATTGCATCGTGCTCGCGGGAACCCTGCTCGATTTCCGCATGCGATTTGGCGCGAGCATTCCCGCCGATGCGAAGATCATCCAGCTCGAAATGGATGCGACGCTGATTGGTCAGAATCGTCAGTCCGATGTCGCGCTGGTGGGCAACCTCGGTTGCTCGTTCGAGCTACTCAGCGAGGAGATGAAGAATCGGGGCACACAGCTCGACTTCTCGGCCTGGCGCGATGAGTTGCGCACGCTCGAAGACGCCAAGGAGGCCGAGGTCCAGGCGAACCTCGACAGCGACGAGTCCCCGCTCGATCCGCAGCGCATGTTGCGCGAGGTGCGCGACTGGCTCGCCACGCTCGACGATCCGATCGTGATCGGCGACGGCGGCGACATCGTCGCGACCGCGGCCAAGATCCTGCCCGTGAAAGGGGAGGGCGCCTGGATGGATCCCGGCCCGCTCGGGACCCTCGGTGTCGGCATGCCGTTTGGCATCGCGGCGCAACTCGCGCACCCGGGCCGCCGCGTGATCATCATCTACGGCGACGGATCCTTCGGCTTGAACGGCTTCGAATTCGATACGGCGGTGCGCTTCGGGCTGCCCGTGATCGGAATCGTCGGCAACGACGCGGCCTGGGGTCAGATGATGCGCCCGCAAGGTGCGTTGATGGGTTGGGATCGACTCGACGGCACGCTGCTCTCGCGCACCCGCTACGACAAGGTGGTCGAGGCGCTCGGCGGCCACGGTGAACTCGTCGAGCATCCCGAAGAGCTTCGCCCGGCTCTCGAGCGCGCCGCGCAATCCGGTTTGCCGGCGTGTGTCAACGTGATGATCAAACAAGATCGGGAATTCAAGGGCGGGATCTACGTCTGATCCCCCGCCGCCGCTTGCGATCTAGGCGTTCGACCCACAGGATCGAATGCCGCTGCAAAGCGAATCCGTAGGATTCGCCGGCTACTCGCCTTCTTCGTGGAGCCGGATCGTCCCTTTCTTTTCCGGATAGCGGCCGACCTTGTCGGCGAAGAACGCGCGGATCTCGTCCATGTCGGCGCGCACGTCGTCGCTCGGCGTGATCGCGGGGCCCAGGCCGCCGCGCTTGCGCGAGTAATCGATGAAACCCAGCTGAATCGGAACACCCGCCGCCTTGGCGATGCGATAGAAGCCCGACTTCCAGTACGGCGTATGGCTGCGCGTGCCTTCCGGCGTGATCGCGAGAGACAGGGTCTCCGCTTCGTCGAAGGCGCGCTCGATCTGTGCGACGAGTTCATCCGGATGGTCGCGGCGAACCGGGACGCCACCGAGCGCGCGCAGGATGGGTCCGAGCGGCCACCAGAAGATCGTATGTTTTCCCAACCAGGAAATCTGGATGTCCAGGAGCCTTGCGATCGCAAGCCCGTAGGGCAGGTCCCAGTTGCTCGTATGGGGTGCGACGGCGACGATGATCTTCTCGTCGGAGATCCTCTTCCCGACAGCCTCCCAGCCGTTGAGGCGCAGGAAGGTTCGGGCCAGAAGCGTGCGCACGTTCATCTGCTCTCCAGCTGGAGGCCCGGTGCGATTCGCCCAGGCACCCCGGTAGTCTAGGCGTAAACCCGAATCGCCGGGAGCGCCCCGCTTTGCGGGTTCGCTTTCACGCTATGCTGCGGGCTCGGAGGAATCGAAATCGTGTCCGATACAGCCTCGACCCCGAAGGTCGATTCCAGCGCCCATCCCGGTCTGCCGGGGCGCGATTACTACTCGCCGGAAATCTACGAACTCGAAAAAGAGCGCATCTTCTTCCGCAACTGGTTCTGCATTGGCCGAGAAGAACAGATTGCGAATGCGGGCGATTTCCTGACCGAAGAGATCGCGGGGGAGAGCCTGCTCGCGACGCGCACGCGCGAAGGTGAATTGCGCGCGTTCTACAACGTCTGCTCCCACCGCGGTACGAAACTCTGCGAGCGGCCATCTGGCCACGTCAGCCGCCAGTTCGTCTGTCCCTACCACGCGTGGTCCTATGGACTCGACGGCCGGCTCTTGAAGATGCCGAACGTGCGTGACGAGAGCAGCATCGATCGCGAGAAGCACGGCCTGAAACCGGTCGCGATCGAGAGTTGGGACGGCATGCTCTTCGTCAACCTCGCGCAAGATCCGCGCCCGCTGCGCGATCAGCTCGCGATCGAGCCGGGCGAGCCGCTCTCGTGGGGGCGCTATCGGGTGGGCGAACTCCGCGTTGCGCACCGGATCGTCTACGAAGTCCGCGCGAACTGGAAGATCCTCCACGACAATTTCAACGAGTGTCTGCACTGTCCGTCGGTGCACCCGGGGCTCGCCAAGATCGTCCCGATCTATCGCACGGGTCAGGTCGTCGATGACGAGCGAACGGATGGCGGCGTCACCCTCGGTGAGGGGATGAACACGTTCACCGCAAGCGGGACGACGGCGTTGCCCGAACTCCCCGGACTTTCGGAAATCGACCGCTGCAGTTATTTCGGCTACTCGACTCTTCCGAACGTGCTGATGAACCTGCTGTCGACCGGTGCGATGAGTTACACCCTCTACCCGCGCGCCGCCGATCATACGAGCGTCGTGTCCGAGTATTTGTATCGCCCCGAAGTCATCGCCTCCGACGGCTTCGATTGCAGTGACATGGTGAAGTTTCTCGATCAGGTGAGCATCGAGGACTGGTCGGTCTGCGAAAAAGTCCAGCAGGGCATCCAATCGCGTGGTTACGAACGCGGCATCTACCCGCAGGAGGACGGCATCCTGCACGATTTCGCGGAGCGCTACCTCGCCGAACGCGGCCCCGCGTAGGTGAGCAGAGCTGCACATCCCCGTCTTCCGCTCTCGCTTATTTGATGGCGACGGATCTGACCAGCGGCTCGGTTTCGCGGCATCTGCGCGTTCAGGCGACGCCGATGGCGCTCGGGCTGCTCGCGATCATCTCGTTCGACGTCGTCGATCTGTTCTTCGTCTCGCGCCTGGGCGACGCGCCGCTCGCGGCGATCAGCTTCACATTTCCGGTGGTCTGGTTTCTCGGCTCCATCGCGATCGGCTACGAGGCGGGTGCGGCCTCCTGTGTCTCACGCGCCGCGGGCGAAAGCAACCGCGGGCGCGCCGCGCGTTTGACGACGGATGCGGCGCTGCTCGCGGGATTGGCGACGCTCGTGCTCTGCGCGATCGGCTTGATGACGATCGATCCGGTCTTCACGGCCCTCGGTGCGACCGGAGACCTGATCCCACTGATTACCGACTACATGAGCATCTGGTACTGGACGGAAATCGCGTCGGCGGTGATGTGGACCTGTCTCGCGTCGATGCGCGCGCGAGGAAACTCCGCACTGGAAGGCAAGGTCATCACGGCAGCGGCGATCTTGAATGCGATCCTCGATCCGATCTTCATCTTCGGCTTGTTCGGATTTCCACGCCTCGAAATTGCCGGTGCGGCGTTGGCGTCGCTGACTGCCACGCTGATCATGCTCGCATTCACGCTGATCTACCTGTCCACGCGGCTGCGGGTCTTCGCCAATCCCATCGTGCCCTTCGCGCAGATCGCCGAGTCGTGGCGAAACCTGCTGCGGATCGGCCTGCCGGCGATGCTCACCAACGCCATCATCCCGATCGCAAACGGCATCGTGATGGCGATCGTCGCGACCCACGGCCTCAATGCGGTTGCGGGGTTCGGCATTGCGATGCGGATCGAACCCGTTGCATTGATCCCGTTCTACGCGCTGTCGGCGGTGTCGAGTCCGTTCTTCGGCCAGAATATCGCCGCTGGCAAACACGATCGCCTGGTCGAAGCGCGCCGGGTCATCGCCCGGTTCTGTCTCCGCTTCGGTCTCCTGCTCGCCGCGGCGCTGTGCCTGATCGCTCAGCCGCTGTCGACGCTCTTTACCCAATCGGTTGCGATCCGAGGTGTGGCGGTCAATTACATCTGGTTGGTTTCGCTGAGTTACGGCGCGTACGGGCTGGTGATGTCCGTCAATGCCGCATTCAACGGGATCGGGCGCCCGCTGCCGGGCGTCTTGATTTCGTCCATGCGGGTTCTGATCGTCTTCCTGCCACTGGCCTTCGTCGGGCACTGGCTCTACGGCCTACCGGGCCTGTTCGGCGCCAGCGCACTCTCCAACCTCGGCATCGGTGCACTCGCCTATCACTGGCTCGGTAGTCAGATCTGCGCGTCGATGCGGTAGGCCGAGCCTCTGGTGAAACGAGGCGGCGGCGCCCAGCGACACCTCCGTAGCCCGTTCGCTACCCTTCGATCAGCTCGACGCGGATATCGGACGAACCCATGCGAACCGATCGACGCAGTTTCTTTCGCCTGCTGGCCGGCGCCGCAGCGCTGCTCACCGGGAAGGCTTCCGGCGCGAAGCCCACGCCCGAGCGTTTCGACATCCACGAGGTCACCCGCAACACGCGACTCGGCGCGCTCGGCGTGCGCCGGCCGAGGCTGAGCGGTCCGCCGCTCGACCACAAGCGGTACCCGGGCAAGCCGCGGGTTGCGCTTCCCGCGCGCGTCGACGAGCCCGCGCGCACACTCGCGGAGATCGTGCGACAGTGGGCGCCCGCGGAGGGCTTCGCCGGCGCCGCGATTTCGCTCGCGCAGCTCGGTCGGCTGCTCCACTTCACCAACGGCGTCACGCTGAAGGCCCCGTCCGGCGAGAAGGGGCCGGCCCGGCGCGCCGCACCCTCGGCGGGTGCGCTCTATTCGGGCGAGGTCTACGTCGCAGCGGCACGCGTGCAAGGACTCCCGTCGGGCATCTATTACTACGAGGTCGGGCAGCACCGTCTCGTCGAAGTCGCGGTGGGCTTCGAGCCGGCGCGGCTGGCGGATGCGATCGAGCCGTCCGGATCGATTGAAACCGCGGCCGCAACGATCCTGCTCACCAACGTGTTCGGCCGCTACTCGTGGCGTTACGCGAATCGCGGCTACCGCTACGCGTTGATCGACAGCGGCCACATCGGTGAGAACCTGCGGCTGGCCGCGGCATCGGCGGGGCTCGCGCAGCGCGACTTCCTGTTGTTTCGCGACGACCTCTTGAACGAGTTGCTCGCAATCGACGGCGTCGTGGAATCGGTCTGCTCGGTTCACGCGGTCGGCCTGCCCGGCACGCTGCGCAAAGCGGAGGTCGAACCGCCGCAGGCTTGGGTCGAAGCGCAGCACGCGCCCGGATTCACGGCTCGTGGACCGATCACCGAGCGCTACCACGCGGCCACGAAGCTCGTCCCGCAGCGCGAGGCGGTTGCGCGGATTGCCGTGCCGAAGGATTCCGCGCTGCCTTCGCTCGAGCCGAGTCTCCCACTGCCTGCACGTGCGGCGGGCCCCGCCATGAAACTCGAAGACGCCATCCAGATCCGGCGCTCGACCGCGCGCTTCGAATCGGGACAACTCCCGCTCGCGGATTTCGGCCACATTCTCGAAATGGCGCACGGCCACGCCGCGCTCGCGCGCAGCGAAAACGTCGACGTCTACCTCGTCGTTCACCGCGTCGAGGCGCTCGAGCCCGGCTTCTACCGCTACGATCGCGACCACCACTGCTTGGTCGCGCACCGAACCGGGAGCCTGGTCGGCGAGTTCACGCGCGCCTGTCTCGGACAGGAGAAGGCGGGCACTGCGGCGGTGGGCGTGTTGATGGTCGCCCGGCTCGGTGAGGGCCGCGCGCTCGCGAGCACGCGCCGCTACCGCGACATGCTGGTCGAGTCGGGCGCCATCGGCCAACGCATCTACCTCGCCGCCGAGTCCGCGGGCCTGTCGGCCCGCAACCTCGCCGCCTTCATCGACGACGACCTGAACCGGCTGCTCGGTTTCGACGGTCAACGCGAGGCCGCCATCCATCTCACGATGCTGGGTCCGGGCAACTGAGCCGAGCAGCCCCGCCGGGCGCCTACCGGCCTTGTTTCGCAAAGCCCCCATCCTCCTATATCCCAGCGGCCGTTCGGCCGATGGGGTAGCAGCGGGCACCTGGAGCCTGGGGGGAGCGGAGAGTTGGTGCCGAAATCGCGTGAGAACGGCGGAGAAGGCCCTGAGGAGCCCGGAGAGGGTCTCGGTAGGCCCGTTGGCCTTTCCGTCGACTATCCGACTCGAGAAGATTTCGAGGGGGCGTTCGCGCGGGAGCTCTTCGGTGGAGCTGTTTTCATTCCCACCGTAAACCGCCTGTCGGCCGGGCAGCGGGTCCGGGTGACCTTCGCGCTGCTCTTCTGCGAGGCCCGCTTCGATCTCGAAGGCGAGGTGGTGGCTTCTCTGCCCGCGCCGGTTGCGACGGCGGGCGCCGCACCGGGCGTTTCGGTCCAATTCCACGAGCCGCCCGCCGAATTGCGCGAGCACATCGAGCGCATGAGCGGGATCCAGCTGGGCGAGGCGCCCGCACCCAACGCTGATTTTCCGCGTGCCGAACCCCGCTTCCCGGCGCGAGCACCCGTGTTGCTCGGGATCGATGGTCGCGCCGTCTCCGCCGAGATGGCAGACGTGAGCTACAACGGCATGCTCGTGATGCTTCCCGCCCTGGATATCGACGATGTGAAAGATTTGCGTGTATCCATCGAGCATCCCAGGACGGGCGCGAGAATCCAACTCAAGAGTCGCATCGCAAACCAGACGCGCTGCGACAATGGTGTGATGGTTGTGGGTCTGCAATTCACCTACGACTTCGATCGCGCCGATGAAGTCGCGCGTTTCGTCGACGAACTGCGCAGCTTTCATCACGCGCGCGCGCTCGCGACGATTTCGGGCTCGCTTGCGGATACGCCACTCGAATCCGTGCTCGAAACCTTTGCGGGCATTTCGAATTCGGGCACGCTGCGCCTCATGTGCGGCGACGAGCGCGGGAAGATCGTCTATCAGGAGGGGGAGATCCTCTACGTCACGATCGGCCTGCTCTCGGGCACCAAGGCGCTCGATCGCCTCTTCACCTGGGGCGACGCGCAGTTCGAGTTTCGGCCCGAAGTCGAGCCGATGGACGGAGTCAGCGGGCGCCTGCCGCTCGCGCCAGCCGTGCTCTCGGCGGTGGTGGCGCGCGACGAACTCGCGCACCTCGATTTGAGCGGTTTCGAAACGAATGCGATGTTTTCCGTGGACGCCGATCGACTCGAGGCGGTCCGCTCGACGTTGGACGAGATCGGCCTCGAGATCGCGGAGAACGCACGCATGGGCTTTCCGCTCAGCGCAATGCTCGACATGCTCTCCTGCAGCGATGCGCGCATCTACAAGACCCTCACCGAGATGATCGAAGCGGGTATCTTGAGCATCGTACGAGACTGACGCTTCGCGCGTCGACACGTCTATACTCACAGCCACATCCATGAACGAGCAACGGCAGACGGGGCGTTTTCTCAAGGTTCTCGGCCGGCGGGAGGTGTTGGCGCTCGCCTTCGGCGCGATGATCGGCTGGAGTTGGGTGGTGCTCACCGGCACCTGGATCTCCTCCGCGGGGGTTCTGGGTTCGATCGTGGCGTTTCTCGTCGGCGGCGCCGGCATCGCGCTGATCGGATTGACCTACGCGGAACTCGCCTCGGCGTTGCCGTTCGTAGGCGGTGAACACGTCTACAGCGAGCGCGCGCTCGGCGCGGGCGCGTCGTTCGTCTGCACCTGGGCGATCATCCTCGGTTACGTGTCGGTCGTGGCCTTCGAGGCGGTGGCGCTGCCCGCGGTTGCGAGTTCGCTCGTGCCCGGCCTCGATCGCGTTCTGCTCTGGCAGGTCGCGGGATGGGACGTTCACCTTCCATGGGTGCTCGTCGGTGTTGCCGGCGCGATCGTCATGACGCTGATCAATGTACTCGGCATTCGGATGGCCGCGGTCGTTCAGTCGGTCGTCGTGCTCGTGATCCTGGTCGTCGGTGTGCTGTTTGCGGCTGGCGCGCTCGTAAACGGCGACCCGGCCAATTTTCAGCCGCTCTTCAGGGAAGGGACCTCTGGTATCGCGCTCGTGCTCGTCATGGTTCCGTTCATGTTCGTCGGTTTCGACGTCATCCCCCAGGCCGCGGAAGAAGTCGACCTCCCATTCGAGGACATCGGCAAGGTGTTGATGATCTCGGTGTCGATGGCGATCGCGTGGTACAGCCTGATCATCGCCGGGGTCGGCTTGATGATGGACGAAACAGCGATGCGGGGTGTCGAGATCGTGACCGCCGAGGCCAACGCGTTGATCTATGGCGAACTCGGCGGGAAGTTGCTGATCGTCGCAGGGCTGGCCGGAATCATCACGAGCTGGAACGCGTTTCTGATCGGAGGCAGTCGGGCCATCTTCGCGCTCGCCGAGGCCGGCATGCTCCCCGCATCTCTCTCGCGGATTCACCCGAGGTTCAAGACGCCCATCAACGCGATCCTGTTGATCGGTGTCTTGTCTTCGATCGCCCCGTTGTTTGGACGGCCCGCACTGGTTTGGCTGGTCGACGCGGGCGGGCTCGGAATCGTGGTCGCGTACGGGATGGTTGCCGTTTCATTCCTCGCGTTGAGAGGGAAGGAACCGGAACTCGCGCGCCCCTATCGGGTGCGGTTCGGCAAGACCGTGGGCGTCCTCGCGCTGCTCGTGTCGATGGGCCTCGCGTTGCTCTATCTACCGGGTAGTCCGGCCGCCCTCGCGTGGCCCCAGGAGTGGCTCATCGTGATCCTGTGGATCGCGCTCGGTGCCATCCTCTACGCGGTTGCGCGCCGACATCGAACGCCGGGTTAGTTCGAGCCGCGCCGCGATTCGTCCGCCAGCGCGGAATCAGGGACTTTTCGCCGTTGGATGGTGGGGCTCCATGCGGTAGGCGCAGAAGGCGGTTAGGAGTGTCAAAAGGCCCGAGGCGAGCGTGATCCAGCGGATCGATTCGATCATGAATTCGAACAGCCCGTCGATGTAGTTCTCCGGCGCGTCGAACCACGGCAGGAAGAGGGTGGCGATGACGCCAATCGCTGTCAGGCCCGCGAACATCCAACTCATCCGCTTCAAATCGCCGACCGCGAGGCCGGTTCTGGGGTTGACGGGGTGCTTGGTGGGGTGGGCCTTCGTGAGTCCTCCGTAGGTTCGCTTGAAGATGAAATACATCACGGGGCCCGTCACGATCGCGATCATCCCGCCGACGAAGTAATTGGTTCCGTTGATGAAGAGGGCGAGGAAGGCGATCAGCAGCGGCGGGGTGCAGATCGCGATGAAACCCGCGGTTCCGACCGGCACGCGAAAGGGTCTCGGCAGGCCGGCCTCTTTGACGCGCAGGATGCAAGCCGAGATGAAGATCAGCGCGTAGGCGGACATCAGCAGCATCATGTCGACGACCACGATCACGCTGAACGAGAACATGCAGGCGATCAGGCTGAAGATTCCGAGCGAAAGCACGGCGACGTAGGGAACGCCGTGCTTCTTGCTGCAGCGGACGAGGAGCCGCGGTGCGAGATTGTCTTCCGCGAGCGCGAAAAAGCCCCGCGAGCCCGACGCGATGTAGGTGTTGAAGATCGAGAATTGCGCGCTCACTGCGACGACCACGAAGAAGATTCCGAACGCCGGCAACACCTGCGTCACGACGTCGCTGTAGGACAGTCCCCCTTCAGTCGCCCACTGGTCCCAGTGGCCGATCGAGGCGAGCCCGCCCATCGTGGGCAGGATGTAGGTGACCATGATCAGGGGGACGCTGATCAGCGTAGCCCTCGGGATGACCTGTGGGTTCGAGATCTCACCCGCGACCGTCGACATCGATTCGTAACCCGAATACATCCACATCCCGATCGCGATGCCGCTTCCGACGCTCGCGAGGAGGGTCGCGTCCGGCGGAACGAACGGTACGAACGGATTGGTGTTCCAATTCGCGAAACCGATCACTGCGACCATCGCAAATGCGACCATCACGAGGATCGAAATCACGGTGCTGACCACCCCGACGTCGCGGATGCCGCGGAGGTTGATGTAGGTGAAGAAGATCACGATCGCCGCCTTGACGGCGTATTCCTGCGCGTCCGAAAGATCCGCGACGTTCGCGAGATAGGAGCCCGCGAGCACGACGTAGATCGTATTGTCGAAATAGATCGAGATCGTGCGCCACCAACCGGCCTGGAAGCCCCAGAATTCGCCGCAGGCCCGTTGCACCCACTTGTAGTAGCCGCCCTCCTGCGGAATGGCCGATCCGAGTTCGGCGGCGACCAATCCCATCGGAATGCTCCAGAAGAACGGAAGCACCATGAGCATCACGAGGGTCAGGCCCGGGCCGGCCTTGGGGATCATCTCCTCGATCCCGTAGGCACCCGCCGCGCAGAGGCAGAAGATCATGAAGACAATCGTGGATGTCTTCATGTGGTGCTGTCTGAGTCCCGCCTGCGCGGGGTCGATTGCCAGGCCGGTCGCTTCGGCTTCGGCCATCTGGGCTGATTCCTCTGTCAATCTGGGGTCGGCGAGGTTAGCGGTCTTTGGCCTCGTCCGTCATTCGGAAATACATGAAAACTTGGCGCAATTAGACCTGAGTGGGCAATTTTGGCCGCGGAATCTACAGGCGATCGAGGACGCCGTTCAAGAAATTTCGGCCGAGGTTTTCTTCGAGGCGTCCGATTGCGCGGACGAGGGCCGGGCCGAGGTCTGGTTCGTCGGTGTTGAAGACGGATTCGCGCAATACGTCGAGATCGGCCTCTTCGATCGGGATGCCCGCAGAGCGCGCGTAGAGAACGACCGCGAGTCGGAAGGATTCGTTGTCCTTCGCGAGCAGGGTTCGGATCATTTCTGAGACCGCCGCGATCGAGGCGGTCTCGTAGAGGATCCTCAAGGTGTTGCTGAGCATTGCGGGCGGATCGTCGAGCTCGCCGCCGCGCAGCTGCCCGAAGACCGTCCAGGCCGAAGCGGGCGTTCCGCGCAGATCTCGCCTGAGTGCAAACAACAGCCGAATCGCACGTGGAGACCAGTGGATGTCCTCGGCCACCGCGAGTGGCAGTGTGCGCACGGTCCAAAGGGTGGCCGCGGTTGCACTGCCGATGTCGCGGAAGAACTCACCGTTGGAGAGCAGGCTCGCGATGCGCTCCGTCTGGGCGAGCGAAGGCAACATTCCGCTGCGCCTCGCGAGAGCCGCGACGCCTTGTTTGAAGCGCTCGTACTTGAGTTCTTCGCCTTCCGATTCTCGCACCGGAATATCCGACAGGGATATGTGTCGTTGAAGGACATCTTTGAGAAAGCGCTGGACGGCTCCCGGTTCGAGTCTCTCATCCGGAGGTCCTTCGAAAGCGACGTCCTGCGCGGCGGCGCTGAGCAGTTCTGCGCCCAGCAATCCCGAGCGCCGATTCCCCGTGCCTAGCACCGCGAGCAGGCCCGGGAAGTTCAGGCGCTCGATTCGCCCGACCAACGCGCCGATTTCCGTCGAGCTCCAGCCGCGCGCAAACAGCCGCCCGCGCAAGTGCTCGATCGCAGCTCCGATCAGCTGATCGAAATTTCCCATTTCGGATTCCCCAGGCGCGCCCCGTTCTCGACGAGCATCGTTGGCGGCGCAGAATCTCGATCCGACCTGAGCATATCGCGTCTCGAGTGGGTTCCGCGCTTGAATCTCGACTCCGCGTCGCGTAAAAGAATCTTGTAAGTGAGGCGGAATCGCAATTTGGAGCGCGCGATGGCCAAGCGCATCATCATGGTTCACGGCAGGGGATTCAAACCCGATCAAGGGGCGTTGGGGCAGATCTGGGCCGAAGCGATCGCCCACGGTCTCGAGCGCGATCGCGGTGCCGATGCGCGAGCTGGGTTCGAGTCTTGCGCGCGCTCATTCGCGTATTTTGGTGACGCCTCGAATGAGTATCTGCGCGATCGAAGCGGTCCCTACGATCGCGACGCCGATATCGCCGACCGGCGGCGCTGCCTCGATGCACTGCGGCAGCTCGAGGCGCGGGATTTCATCGGCGAGAGCGGCCGGGCGCACTACGAGAACACGCCGGGTCAGAGCAACGTCGCGGCGGTGCTCGCCGATCTCGTCGCGGCCCCCCTGGCATGGGTCGGTCTGGGAGCGCGCGCGATCGGGCTCGAGGCTCCCGATCTGCGCGAATACTGGAATCCCGACAGCGGCTTCGCCAGCCGGGTGCGTTGGAGGCTCACCGAGATCCTCAAGCCCGCACTGATTGCGGGCGACGACATCCTGCTCGTCACCCACAGCCTCGGGAGCTTGATCGCCTACGACAACCTCTGGAAGCTCTCTCGCTATGTCGAGCACCGAGATGTGTTCGAAACCGGGCACAAGCTCGCGCGTTGGATCACGCTCGGCTCTCCGCTCGGCAATCCGACCGTCCGGAAAAACCTGAGTGGCCAGCGCGCATCTGGCGCTCGGCAGTATCCTGCAAACATTCGCAAGTGGATCAATGCGGCCGCAGTCGGTGATTACATCTCGCACGACCAGACGGTCCGGGACGACTACCGCGCGATGCTCGAGTACGGCCTGATCGAATCGATCGAAGACCACCGCATCTACAACCTCGCGGTCCGCTTCGGTAAATCGAATCCCCACCACGGCGTGGGCTATCTCATCCACCCGACCGTCATCGCATTCATTGGGGATTGGCTCGGCTGAGGCGGTCTGCTCGGCAGCGTTCCCATCGATGAAATCGAATCATCGCCGCGACCGCAGATCGGCTCGATCGAGCCGTCAGGGCCCGCGAAACCTCGATCGCCAGCGCGGATTCGAAGCGTCGAGCGGTGCTAACTCGGGTCGGCTCTCTTGGGTACCGAGGCGTCGTGATAATCCGACTCTTGGATGATGCCGTCCTTCGAAGTCGTGAACACCGATCGGTAGGTGCGGCCCGAGCCGTACACCTGGATCCAGGAGTAGACCATGCGGCCGTCTTTGAGTTCCATGCT
>JAHEEJ010000009.1:0-16848 GCA_024640705.1 Deltaproteobacteria bacterium | reverse complement strand
ACGAGCGGCCCGGCTTCTGGCCGCGCTGCCTGGGGCGCGTGGCGCCAGATCCAGGGTGGCTCCCGCTGGCTTTCGGGCAGCGCCCAGAGCCCCTTTCTCGCCGCTCGCGCGTCGTCCTCGAGTTCGATGATTTTCGTCGAGTGCGAGTAGTTCGTGTACGCCCAGGCGTGTCCTTCGCGAACCATCTCGTGGTTGACGTCGATTCCGTCGATGAAGACTTCGCCGACGGTGCGCCCGTAACGGTCGATGTCGACCACTTCGACGCGCGCGTTCTTTTGAAAGGCCAGCGTCGAAAGCGCGGCCTTCGAATTCTTTCCATGAGGCTGGTCGAACTCCGGGGCATCGATCTGGGCCAGCCGGATGCGGACCTGCTCGCGACCCACGAGCAGCGTCAGCGTGTCTCCATCGGTGATGCCGACGACGCGCCCGTCGAGGGTGCTCGTTTCAGTGTCGGGCTTCGGAGGTTGCTCCGTCGCTGCCGGGCAGCCTTTCGCCGCGAAAAACACTGGAGCGAGTGCGAGAAGCGGAAGTACCCGCGCTCGGATTCTCGTCGGTTGGTGGCGCCGCCCGTTCACGGCGTTACCGCTGAGCCGGTGGCTCGACAGCATCGCGGGTCGAGAGATCGCGGACGCAGTCTTCGAGTTCGTCGAGATCATCGGCCAGGGTCACCCCGCCCGGGAGCGGTTCGACGCGTTGGCTCGCGGCGCCACCGACCCAGATGGCGACGCTTCGATCGAGGCCGTCGCGGAGCGCGTGAAGATAGGAGGCGGTGTCGGCTGGATCGAGAGCGACCACGCCGACTGCAATTGCGCGCGCATTCAGCTGTGCGGCGGCGCGCACGGCTTCGCTCGCCGGCAGTTCGGCGCCGAGATAGACCGCGTTGGCGCCCGCGCTCGTAGCGACCAGCGCGGCCACCAACACGCCGAACTCGTGTCGCTCTCCCGTGGGCGTGGTAAACAGGATCGGCCGCCTGCGCTCTTGCAGGGGCACCGCGCGGAGTGCGCCTCCGAGCAGACTCCCCGCCAGGAAGGTCGCCATGTGTTCCGCGACGATGGATAAGCGCCCGCTCTGCCAGCGCACCCCAATCTCTACGAGCAACGGCAGCACGAAATTCCGTGCAAAGTCGCGAGGCCCGCGCACGAAGAGCTGAAATGCGAGCAACCGTTCGACCTCCCGCGCGTCGAGGCGTGCAATTGCGCTGAGCACTTCATCGAACGGAAGTTCAGGCGTGTGGCCGTGCGGTTCGAGCAACGCTGAGATCGATGCATTGGAGAGCGGGGCGAGCGCGCTGATCGGGTGACCGTGGCTCACTGCCGCGCCTAACAGCCGCAGGCGGGTGATGTCGGCTTCGGTGTAGCGCCGCGAGCCGCGCGGAGTTCGCTGAGGTTGCACGGCGCCGTGGCGCCGCTCCCAGGAGCGGAGCACGTGGACCGAAAGCCCGGTCATGCGGGCCACGACGCCAACCGCGAACGGAGCCTCGAGCCGCCGGATCTGGTTCATTGCCGATCGCTCCCTGTTGCGGCCGATCCTAACCCGGCAGTCCGCCGGGGGTCGGGAAACGGGCGCAGACACCTCTGGAGTATGTCTAGATAAAATCTAGATATAAACAGAAAAATCAAAAAATAGGCAAAAAGATCTATAAAATGCCGTTATATCGAATTTTCTTGATCATTTGTCGAAATAATGTATAAAGATGAGCAGACAACTAGTCGAGATTTTTCGTCCCCCCCGCGCTCGTAGCAGGGTTCCGAACACCCCTTGGAGGGCATCCGGTGCGGCTCCGGGTACTGACGCTCAACGCCTGGGCACTTCCCTGGCCGCTCACCGATGAACCGAACGCCCGTATGGAGGCGATCGGGGAACGCCTCGGGTCGCTGGACGCCGACGTCGTTGCATTCCAGGAAGTCTGGTCGCCGCCCGCGCGCCGGCGGCTGATCGCGGCGGGCCGCCGCGCGGGATACGACGAGGTTTGGTCGAAGCCGGGCAGCATCGGAGCGAGCGGCATGCTCGTGTTGTCCCGCCTGCCGATCCGCGAATCGCGCTTCATTCGGTTTTCACTCTGCGGCTTTCCGCAAGACATCACGCGTGGCGACTATTACGGCGGCAAGGGCATCGCAATCGTCACGCTCGACACCCCCGCCGGCCCGGTTGCGTTGTTGTCGACGCATCTGATTCCGCACTACGGCGACTACGGGCCCGACGATACCTACATGGGGCATCGGATTTCGGAAGTGGTCGAGCTCGCCGACGCACTCGCGCAGATCGAAATCCCCGCGATCGTCGTTGGCGACTTCAACTTCACCGAGCGCGAACCCGAATACGAAGTGCTCATCGGCCTTTCCGGACTCACCGATGTGGCGGCTGCGCTCGAGTGGCGCGAGGTCACGATCGTTCCGGGGCCTCCGTATCGCGCGAACGAAAGCCCTCCCGGTGTGCGCATCGATTATGTGTTTGCGCGCGACGGCATCGGGCGCGCCGTCGTACCACACAGCATCGCAAGGGTGCTCGACGAGACGATCGAGATCGAAGGCAAGCCCGCCGGTTATTCGGACCACGCGGGTCTCCTGGCCGAACTCGTTCTCGACGCCACCCGACCCGTCCGACGGCCGCCGAGTGCCGAAGCGGTTGCGCAAGCCGCAAGCTTTCTGCGCGAGGGCAGGGGGAACGCAGAGCGGCGCCGGCACGACCAACGCGGTCTTGCGGCCGGCGGGGGCGTCGTGGCACTGGCGGCATTCGGATCGGCATCGATCGCTCCGCTTTCGCGGCGCGGGTTGCTGCGCGCAGCAGCGATCGGCTTGCCAGCGATTGCGCTGGCGTCGACTGCGGGCGTGGGGTGGCTCGCCGATCGCGTGGTTGCCGATGAACTCGCGGGCTACGACAAGGTCGAGCGTCTGCTCGAAGAAATCGGGCGCGCCAGCGCACGCGCCGCGAACCGCGACGGCATTGGCGAAGTGGGTTCCGGGCGGGCATCCGAAGCGCCGCAGAGCGACCCGCGGGGTGGAGATTTGTGAACGCTCTGCCGCTCGGGCGGGTGCGGGTGATCGCACTCGCCAACGCCATTTTGTTGACCCTCGGCAATCCGGCCCACGCAGACGAGATCGAAGCGCCCCCGAGTGTGCTCCTCTCCAACGAGTTGCCACTCGCTCCACCGCCCGACGAAGACCGCTTCTCGCCGAGCCTTGGGATCCGAAAAGGCCGCGGCTTTCAGGTCGTCAAGCCGATCGAAATGAACGACCGCAAGTACGAATTCTATCTGAGCGGCCCGCTCGTCAAATCCGGATCCAGAAAGAAGAGCCTTGGCCTGAATTTCGAGTTTCGCTTCTAATCAGATCGAAGCGATGAGGGCTCCCCGACTGGCCTCAGGAGGCAACCGGGGCGACGTTTCGCGCCGGTCTGGGGATCGAGATGGTCAACCTTCCCTCGGCCAGCAAGCTTTCTTCGCTGGCTTCGCCTTCCAGATGAATCGTGCAGAAATGAGAAAATACGCCGAGCCCCAGCCGGCCGCGCGTGCGCCGGGTCCGCACCCGCAGGCGTTCGCCGGCCTCGAAGCGCGACCGATGCAGGCGGACGCCGACGGCGGCGGTGAGATAGCCCGGGATCCGGGATCCACCATCGTCTGTCGCCACCAGACTCTCGTGTGCAGCGATGCACTGGGACATGTATTCGAGGGCCGCCCACGGTGCGATCGTGCCGTCGGCCTTCTCGAGACACTTGTGGGCTCCGACGACGACGCGCACCGAGGTGCTCTCGTCGTCGTGTTCGAGCACGCAGTCGAGTAGCAGGCTCTCACCGCGGTGGGGAATCAGGCCCTCGATCGGCGGCAGCTCAACTGTGCTCATCTTCGATCTCCGCCCAGAAGTCGTAGAAGTTGAACCACTGAAGCGGTTCGCGGATACAGAAGTACTCGAGCCTGGCGGCGAAGCGTTCGACCCGCTCCTGGATCACCTTCGAACGCTCGGCTGCGGGTACCGGTTTCCCATCCGCGATCTCTTCCATGAAGACCTCGTAGCGATTCGGGCCGGTTTTGAGTGCGATGGTCAGCACCACCGGCATCCGCATCACCATCGGCAGCAGAAAAGGGCCCACCGGGAAGGGTGCCGATTCTCCGAGAAAGTTCGCGTGGGCAATCCGGTTTCGCGCTTGCGGAAGTGTCCGATCCGCGAGGACGGCGACGAATTCGCCCCGATCCACGCAACGCCGGATTTCCATGGCCGTGCTCGCCGAGGTCGTGCCAATGTCGATCACTCGAACATTGCATTCCGGGTCGAGCGCTTCGAACGCTTCGTTGATCCGCGCGGCGTTGCTCGCCAACATGAGGACGTTGACGGGAATGCTGTTTTCGCGCGCAACCAGTCGGAGCATGTCGAAGTTTCCGAGATGAGCGCCGATCATGAATGCGCCACGCCCGCTCTCGACGAGCTTTACCATGTTTTCGCGACCGTGCAGAATCACTTCGAACTCGTGGTAGGCGCCGGACCAGAGTGAGAGACGGTCGAGGATTCCCTCGGCGAAGCTGTAGAAGTGACGATACGCCCGAGCGAGCCCGGGCTTGCTGGCTGCGTCGCCACGCGCCCGGTCGACTCTGGCGAGAAATGCCCGGGAGGCTCGTCGCGCGTTCAGCGCGAAGACGGTGTAATAGAGCGCAATCGGGCAGAGCAGTGGGCGGAGCGGTGCGCCGCCCAGACGTCGGATCATCCAGACCACGATTCGCAAGATGAAACGCGAGCCCCGTTCGGAGGCCGAAGCCCATTCGGGTCTTGCCGGAGTTTCGGGCTCGGGGCTCATGAGTTGCGTTTTCCGTCGATCGAAATGGACGCGGCGCGCCACGGCGCTTCGAACGCGAGCCGCACGTAGGACATGGCAATCCGCAAGTTGTCTTTCACCAGCCGGAAGTGGGAAACGCCGCCTTCCGGATAGAGGACGGCAGTTGGAACATTGACGACCGGAACACCTGCGCGAACCAGCCGGATCACGAGTTCGGTATCGAAGTCCATCCGGTCACCCCAATGGACTCGGTCGAACAGAGAGAGGGTCGGACTCAACGGAACGCAGCGAAAACCGCAGAGCGGATCGCGCACGGCCGTAGATCCCGTTTCGGCCCATACGATGGCCTTCGAGAGCTTCCGGCCGTGTCGCCGGTGCCACGGGATCGAATCGTCGAAGATCGGTGCGCCGAGCACGAGTGCGTCGGGCTGGGCGCGCGCCGCTTCGAGGAAGTTGGGGACGTCGGCCGCGGTGTGCTGGCCGTCGGCGTCGAGCTGGACGACGTGTGTCATCCCGCGCTGCCGAGCGATCCGATATGCGGTTTTCAGGGCCGCACCGCGACCCCGATTCTCGGGGTGGTGAGCTACCTCGAGCCAGTCGTGTCGCGCCTCGAGGCCGTCGAGCGCCGCGCGGGCCGACCGCCCACAACCGTCATCGACGATGATGCACGGCAGGCTCATCGACGCGAGAGATTCCACGACGGCGCCAATGGTTTCGCCGTGGTCGTAGATCGGAATGACGAGGCATGCCTTCACGGCTACAGCTCCGACCTCGGATCGCGGGCCAGCCGCACGCGTCCCCGCGCATGATCCGCGTCGTCGCCGGAGATCGTGAAGTCGATCCGGTCGTGGCTGCTGTTGCACACGCGGATCCGGAAGCTCTGACCCGGGCCGAGCGGTGCGGGAAACTTCACGGACTCGAGTTCTGCGACACGCGGCGGTGCGTCCAGCAGTTCGGCTGCGACGTCCATCGCCCAGTCGATCTGCAAGGCGCCGGGTACCACGGGGTGGCCCGGAAAATGCCCGGAGAAGCAGCCGAGGTCTTCGGGCACCCGGCAGGATCGCTCCAGATGGTCCTCGCCGCGGAACTGATCGAGCACGATCGGCCGGTCTGCCTCGGCGTTCGCGGATTCGAGCGGCCGGAACAGGCTGCGCAACGCTTCGAGCGTCACCTTGCCCTGGTGGTTCGCCGGGAGTCTCGATACGACGCGCCAGTAACGTGGGTGGAGTACGGGATCCCACGCATCCGCGAGACAGGCGCGGAGTGCGCGAACGAACGCTCGCTCTCCCTTGCGCTGGATCAACGTCCGACCTTCCTCGGACGGAACGATGGCCGCCGCCACGCGCAACTCCGCATCGCGATCGATCGTCGCGAGCGCGACCTCATCGACCGACGGTCTCGCGCGCAGTTCCGAAGCCATGCGAGTGAGGTCGAGGCGCTTCTCTCCGATCTTGGCGATGTGATCCGAGCGTCCCTCGAGCACGAAGCTTCCATCGGAATGGATCGAGATGCGATCGCCGGTCGCGAAACCCTTCTCACCCGCATCTACACTGACGAAGGGCGAGCGAACCCGCAGGAGTTTTTCGTCACCATCGCAAGCGATGCGCACTGCAGTGAAGGGCGTCCAGCTGCACTCCGCCGCCTGCGGCCACTGGCTGCGCCACGCGATGCCGCCGGTTTCCGTGGATCCGAGTACCTCGATCGGGGGTGTACCCAGTGCACCCGCGATGTCGTGTGCGACGCCGGTTGCTAACGGCCCGCCCGACGAGAAGATCGCGCGGCACACACCGCGAAGGGTGGATAGGTGTGCATGCCGTACGAGTCGCTTGAGGTGGGTCGGGACGCTGACGAGCACGCAGTCGCCGGCCTCGCGCATGCGCGGAACCAGCTCGCTCGGATGGAGGTAGTGATGTCTCTGAATGGCGTTTCCCGCGTAGAGTGGCCACAGCACGCCGAAGAGCAGTCCGTACACGTGTTGGTGGGAAGCTGCGGAAAAGAAGGTCACCTCACCGACGCGTGATTGCCAACTGGCGTGCAACTCGCGGACCTCGTCTTCGAGATGACGGATTCGTTTGGTGACCGGTTTTTCGCCACCCGTCGTTCCGGATGTGAAGAGCTCGGTCGCGAGCGCATCCGGCTGGAGTGGTGTCAGTTTGTCGGGGTCTCCGGGCTCGACACCCTCGATCGGATGGAGAACGGAAGTTTCCGGAAACCAGTCGCCCCGATCCGAGAGAACACCCGCCGAGCGGGTGTGGAGGGCGCGCAGCGAACTCGGCTGCCGGTTCGGAGGAGAAATCGCGCTGCGCCCCGCATGCCAGAGTGCAAACAGCCCAACTGCGAACGCGTAGGCGTCCTCGGTGAGCAGCACCCACGCGCCATCTGGCCCCGACGCGATCCGATCGCGCAAGCCAGCCACGTCTCGCCGGAAAGCCTGCCAGCAGACCGCCTGCTCCGTCTCCGAATCGTGATCCCAGTGCCTGGCAACCTGGCTGGACGGGTCGCGGTCTTGCTGGAGGAGATGGCAGAGCGGGCTCACCTCACCCGGCTCTCGGCCACGAACGCGGCCAGGCTCTTGATCGATTCGAAGACCCGCTGGTTCGCTTCGGGATCGTCGGCGAGGGTCACGCCGTAGCGCTCCTCGAGCACCATGGCGATCTCTAGCGCGTCGATCGAGTCCAGGCCGAGCCCTTCTCCGAAGAGCGGGGCATCGGTTTCGATCTCTTCGGGTGCAGTGTCTTCCAGCGCCAGGGTTTCGACGATGAGCTTCTTCAGTTCTGCGTAGAGCGATTCGCGTTCAGCCACGTGCCGATTGCCTCTCGAAATATTCGCGGAAATAGGTCGTGAGTTCGCGTGCAGCTCGGCCCCGACTCATCTCCGTATTGACCACGTCCTTGATTGGGATCGGGTCGCCGACGGTCAGAGACAGGATCGGTGTGCTGTAGGGCACGTCCCACCAGGCTTGACCGTGGAAGAGCGTAGCTGGGTTGCAGCGGAGCGTCACAGGAATGGGGTCGCATCCCGAGCGCAGCGCGATGTGGGCGGCGCCGCGCGCGAACGGACCGATCTGGTCTTTCGGTGAGCGGGTTCCCTCTGGAAACACGATCAGCGAGCGGCCCCGCCGCAGACGGTCGACGCATTCGTCGACGAGATCCGGGCCTTCGCGATTCGGGATGAAACCGGCCGCGCGCGCGGACCCGCCCAGGAAGAAGTTCTGGTAGTAACGCTCCTTCACGATGCAGTCGGCCTGGGGCATCTGCGACATCAGGGCCCAGGCATCGAGCAGCGTCGGGTGATTTGCGATGACGAGGATTCCCGGGTGCTGGAGCTTCTCGCGGCCGTTACAACGGACCCGAAACGCGCCCAGCAGGCTCAGCCCGCCCAGGTAGAACCGGGTCAGCCAGTGAATCCCATGTTGGGTGCGCAGTTCGGCTCGTTCCCGATCGCCTGGGAGCAGGTGCAACACGGCAGCGATTGCGGCCAGCAGCAGCGACAGGATGCCCGCTTCGACGAATGCAAAGGCGGTGGCGAGCATCCGCCAACCGCGCGAGGTGAACTGCCTGGTCCGGTCGGTTCTGGTGGGCAACGAATCCTCCGCGGGCGTCTCGACGAGCCGTGAAATCCGTTGCATTTCAGTATAATACGGCTGTTTGTCGACCGGATCGAACGCTGGGTCGGCGGATTCGACTTTCAATCGGCCGTGTCTGGGTGCCAACGGATGACGAGACCGGCGTCGGGTCTCGGCTTCGCGACCCCGAAGCCCCAGGTTGGTGAAGCCCAGCAGCGGCGCAACAGCGCAATAGCGAATGGAAGCCATGGACCCGAATCGACATTCCCCCAGGGAGAGCCGTCAGTCGACGATTGTCGTCTTCGGTCGGCAGGTGATCCGGATCGAAGATGTCGTCGCCCTGGCGCGCGGCACTGCCGCGGCGGCGCTCGACGACGATCTCGGCTACCGGGCGAAGCTGAAGCAGGGACAGCAGCTGCTTCAGCAGTTGTTCGAGGCGGGCAAGGAGCCGATCTACGGAATTTCGACCGGTGTCGGTTCGTCCGTCGGAAACACCATCCCCTCAGAGATCGCGAGCGAACTCGGCGTCAATCTCTTTCGGCTCCACGGCGTTGGAACCGGCCGGATTCTCGACGACGACGAGGCGGCCGCTGTCGTTGCGGCGCGGCTGCCGGGGCTCGCAAAGGGACATTCCGGTGTCGGGGCGGAGCTTCTCGAGCGCCTGTGTCTGCTGCTGAACGAGCGGGTCCTGCCGCGGATCCCGGCCGAAGGATCGGTGGGTGCCAGTGGCGATCTGACACCGCTCTCCTATCTCGCTGCAGCGCTCGCCGGCGAGCGAGAGGTGAGCTTCCAGGGCCAGGTGATGTCGGCGGCCGACGCATTGCGGAAGCTTCGGGTCGACCCCTTGCCGCTGAGTGCACGCGACACCCTCGCCATCATGAACGGCACCAGCGCCATGACGGGGCTGGCCTGTCTCGCCTTCGAGCGCGCACAGAACCTCGCGCGCTTGGCCGCGGCCGTGACCGCGATGGTGAGCGAAGCGATCCAGGGCAACCCCGAGCATTTTTCGGCGCGGATCTTCGAACTCAAGCCGCATCCGGGTTCGGTCCAGGCCGCCGCGTGGATTCGAGAGCATCTGTCGTCGACGCCCGCGCGAACGCCCGCGCGTCTTCAAGACCGTTACTCGGTGCGCTGCGCTCCGCACGTGATCGGCGTGCTGCTCGACACGCTGGCGACGACGCGCGAAACGTTGGAGGTCGAGCTGAACAGCGTCGACGACAATCCGCTGATCGACTTCGAGAGTGGCAGCGTGCTTCACGGCGGAAACTTCCACGGCGCACACGTCTGCGCCGCAATGGATTCGCTCAAGGCCGCGATTGCGAGTGTGGCCGATCTTCTCGACCGTCAACTCGCGCTGCTGTGTGCACCGGAGAGCAATGGCGGCCTTCCCGAGAATCTGGTGAAGGGCAGCGGGCCCGAGGCGCTCGTGCATCACGGTTTCAAGGCGATGCAGATCAGCGCCTCGGCGTTGACCGCGGAGGCCCTGAAACTCACGCTTCCCGCAGCCGCCTTCAGTCGCAGTACCGAGTCACACAACCAGGACAAGGTGAGCATGGGGACGATTGCGGCGCGCGACTGTCTGAGGATTCTCGAGTTGACCGAATCGGTGGCGGCCATCGGCTTGCTGGCGACGTCGCAGGCGGTGGATCTGCGCGGCCCCGCCGCGTGCTCCGCGCGCAGCGTCGCGATGCGAGATGCCGTGCGGAAGCGGATTCCGGTGCTGGATGACGACCGGCGTCAGGACATCGACATCGCACAGGTGCTGCGGCTCCATCGCGACGGACGCCTTCCGTGTTCGGCGCCGAGTGATGAATCTACGGCGGAAACCTGATCGATGCGCCGAGCGCGCAGCAGCCTGGTCGCGCTACTCCCGATCCTTTGGGTGATTTGCGGCGGAGATTCGCTCGCATCGGACGCGAGCGGATCCGCGCCCACCGAGCTGGAAGCGCTGATGCAGCGCTTCGCGTCGAGCGGCGGTGTGCGCGCCCGCTTTCGGGAATCCCGTCACCTCTCGATCCTGACCGATCCGATCGAAACCACGGGGATGCTCTACTTCGCGCCGCCCGATCGACTCGCCCGCCACACCACCTGGCCGGGCCGCTCGAGCGTCGTGATCGACGCGGAGCGCGTTTTGCTCGGAGACGAAACCGGCCAGCGCGTATTCGATCTCCATTCGAGTGAAGTTGCCAGAGCCCTCGTCGGCAACCTGATGATCGTGTTTCGCGGCGATCTGGAGGCGCTGCGGGCGCGATATTCGATCGCGTTCGATTCCAACGCGGAGAGCTGGACGCTCGATCTGGAGCCGCGTTCCCGCGCCTTGCGCAGCGTCATCGAACGGGTTCACTTCGCCGGAAAGGGCGGGAATTTGACCGAAATGGAGACCCGCGAGCCGAACGGAGATCGGACGATCATGGAACTGAGCGAGATCGAGGTCGGCCTCTCCTGGGGGCAGCCGGAACTCGACAGGATCTTCTCCGTCGATCCGCCCGACACCACACCATGAACGACTTGCGGGTGCGCTGGATCACCTTCGCCTTGCTGGCGGGGGTCGGCCTCTACGGTGTCTCGCACCTGGAGTTCACGAATTCGATCAAGTCCTTCATTCCCGCTGCGGGCGAACTCGGCGATCTATCGCTCGAGCTGGTGGATTCGCCGTTGGCCCGGCGCATGGCCATCTCGATCGGGGGCGGCGAGAAGCGCACCTCGGTGGCAACCGCTCTGGCGGAGAGCCTGCGCTCCCACCCCGAAGTGGCCTGGGTCGAGTCGGGTTTCGACGAGGATGCGCTGCGCGGCATCTACGAACTCTACTTCGCTCGCCGCGTGTACCTGATCTCCGAAAAGCCGGAGGCCGAGATCCCGGCCCTGTTGGAGCCCGCCGCGCTCGAACGGCGCGCGGCCGGTCTGCGGCGCAGCCTCGCGCAGCCGGATTCCATGCTCGTTGCGAGAACCGCACCCGAGGATCCCCTCGGCCTGTTCCAGCGCATCGTCGATCGGATTCGCGACGCCCATCCGGCGCTGTCGAGTGGGAGTGGGAGCTTCGAGAGCGCGAGCGGAGAGCACGCGATCGTCTTGTTGGGGTTGCGCTCGTCACCGTTCGACTCCGAACACCAGGCGCCGCTGCTGGACTACCTCGATTCCGAATTTGCGCGCCTGAACGCCGAAGCCGGTGGCCAGATGGTGCTCGAGTCGAGCGGCATCAACCGGGTTTCCGTCGCCTCCGAACGCAGCATCCGCGGCGACACCAACTTCATCTCGGCGGTCTCGGTCAGCGTTGTGTGCGCTCTGTTCCTGTTGATCTTTCACTCCCTGCGTCACCTCGCGATCGCGATCCTGACGCCCCTGAGTGGTTTCGCGGTGGCGATGGCCGTTGCGCTCTCCGGAGACAATCCCGTTCACGGCATTACGCTCGGGTTCGGCTTCGTGCTGATCGGCGTGGCCATCGACTATCCGATCCATCTGATGAATCACCACGCCCTGTCGCCGCCCGGCACACTCCCGCGCGAGACGGTCGCGCAGATTCGCTCCTCGCTGCTGCTCAGCGCGCTCACCACGACCCTGGCCTTCGTCGCTCTCGCGCTGAGCGACTTCCCGGGGCTTCAGGCGATGGGCACCTTCGCCGCGATTGGAATTGCCGTCGCGCTGGCGGTCACGCTCTTCTCGATTCCGGCGTTCATGAGCCCGAGTGCAGTGCCGACCCCTGCACAGCACGCGCTGGCCCACGGGTTCGCGCGGTTGGTGGGTTGGCTCGGTGCGCGCGATGGCCTCGCGGTCGCGCTCTTTGCGGCCTGCGCGCTGATTGCCGCCGTCGGTGTGCCCCAGCTCCACTGGGAGGACGATCCCTCGACGCTGATCGTCGGCGATCCAGCGCTGATTGCCGAGAGCGAGCGCGTCCGCGCGCGCATCGCGGACTTCGACAGCGGGCGCTTCGTGGTCGGACTCGCGCCGAACGCTGAAGCCGCCCTGGTTCTGAACGATCAGATCCACGATCAGCTCGCCCAGGCGATCGCCGCCGGCGATCTGGAGGGCACGAGTTCGCTGCACACCTTCCTCTGGTCTCAGGCATTGCAGCGCAGGAACCTCGAGGCTCTGCGGTCGGTGCCCGATCTGGCTGGCCGGATCGATCGGATCTTCGTGCAAAGTGGATTTCAATCGGGTGCCTTTCGGGGCTTTTCCGCGGCCGTTGCCGCTCCATCCGTTGCGCCGCTTCGCGCCGAGGATTTCGCCGGGACGGCATTGGAGCGCTCGGTCGACTCGCTGGTCGAACTCGAGGGGCGCTGGGCGGTCGTCACCTACCTGCGCGGCGTGAGATCGGGCGATGCGATCCGTCGGGCGCTCGCGGGCCTCGAGCGCGCTCGCTACATCGACCAGAAGGAGATCGTCGCGGGCGTGTATCAGGGCTATCGGCACTCGATGGTGCGCGTTCTCGCACTGGGATGTGTCATCGTATTCGTCGTCCTTCAACTTCGCTACCGGAATCTGCGCGCTGCCCTGCTCGCCTTTGCAACGGCGGGACTCGCGGCCCTCGCCACCTATGGGGCTTTTGGAATCTTCGGCGTGTCGGTCAATGTCGTTTCGACCGTCAGTCTGCTGCTGGTGCTCGGCATGGGCGTCGACTACGGAATCTTCACGGTGGATGGCGCGCGGACCTCGGACCGCCTCGGCGCCACGCTCTCGAGTATCCTGGTTTCGTGCCTGACGTCGGTGTTCGTCTTTGGAACGCTCGCGCTCTCGGAGCAACCCGCGCTTCGCGCCGTTGGGCTCACCACCGGAACCGGCATCCTGTTTGCCCTGGTGTTATCCCCCGCGGTCTTCGTGATGGCCCGGCGAATCAGGGTGCGGGAATGAGCGGCAAGCTGGCGTGCGGAGTTCTCGTATGGGTCGCATCACAGCTCCTGGTCTCCTGTGCGGGAAGCGGTTCGTGGGGGCAGCGCTCGCACTGCCCGGTCGTTCCGGTATCGACCGCAGACGATCTCGGCGACGTCGAACTGCGCGCGCGCATGCATTTCGGCGTGGGCGATCGGGAAGCCCATTTCGAAGTCGTCGCGCGCAGGGTTGCCGACGAACTCGTGCTGGTGGGAATCGCGCCGCACGGGATCCGCTTGTTCGGCGTGCATCAGCGAGGCCGTGAGATTGCCGTGGTCGGGGCGTCTTCCCGCGAATCCACACACCTGGCGCGCTGGACGCTGGATGCATTGCACCGGTCCATCTGGATCTCTGCGCCGTCAGACCCGGAGGCGGGTCAGGTGGTAGACTGGAACTGGGAGAACGAAAGTGTGACGGAATCGATCGACAGCGGACAGCGCAGGCGGGAGTTCGTGCACCCGGATGCATCGGTTCCTGTCGTGATCCGCTATGGGTCGCCCTCCACGGAAAGCGGCGATCTCGTCGAGATCGAGAACCCCTGGTGCGGTTACGCGGCCAGCTTCGTCGTCTTCGACACGCCCGAGTGGGTCGCCCAATGAGCGATCGCGCGCGTCGGGGTTACCCGGTCACGGCCTGGTCGACGGTCAACAGCCTCGGGACGAGCACGGCGGAGGTGATTTCGTCCCTTCGGCGCGGGCGGGCTTCGCTGATGCCTCCGCCTCTGGGCGCGCCGATCGAGACCGTCTGCGGTGTCGTCGACTCCGACCTCCCCGCACTGCCGAAAGAATTGGAGCGCTTCGACTCGCGCAACAGTCGCTTCGTCCAGCAGGCCCTGGTCGAAATCAGCACCGCCCTCGACGCCGCCCGCGAGCGATGGGGAGCGGCACGCGTGGGCATCTGTGTGGGTTCCAGCACCGCCGCAATGGACAAGATCGAGAACGCCTACAACATCCACGCCGAGACCGGCTCGCTTCCGTCGGGTTTCGACGTCTTCTTGAGTGGCTCGTTCGACGGATTGGTCCAGACCCTGCGCGCATTGACGGGTTTGGAGGGGCCCGCCACGGCGATCTCGAACGCTTGCGCGTCGAGCGGCAAGGCGTTCGCCAGCGCCCGGCGCTGGCTCGATGCGGGTGTGGTCGATGCCGTTCTGGTCGGTGGCGCCGACAGTCTCTGCCAGATCACGCTCCGCGGTTTCCGCTCGCTGGGCCTGCTGTCCGGCGAGCCCACGCGACCGTTCAGCAGTCAGCGGCGCGGCATCAACATCGGCGAAGGAGCTGCCTTTGCGCTGCTCGAACGCAGCGGCGAGGGGCCGCGCCTGTTGGGTGCCGGCGAGAGCGGCGACGCACATCACATGACGACACCAGACCCCGACGGTCGCGGCGCCCAGCGCTCGATGGAGGCGGCGATTTCCGACGCCGGTGTGTCGGCGATCGAGATCGATTATGTGAACGCCCACGGAACGGGCACGGCGTTCAACGACGCCATGGAGGCGAGGGCGATCCGCGCCACCCTCGGCGCCCAGGCGGATCCAATCGTCGTGTCCACCAAGGGTTATGTCGGTCACACGCTCGGCGCAGCGGGCGCGATCGAAGCGGTCTTCGTGCTGGAGTCGTTGCAGAACGGCTGGGTTCCGGGCAGTGTGGGGGCGGATCCGCTCGATCCGGAAATTGGCCTGAACGTTCCCACGACGGCCGTCGATGCCGACATCCGCGTTGCGCTCAGCAATTCTTTTGCGTTTGGCGGGAGCAATGTGAGCCTCGTATTCGGAGCGCCCGAATGAAGCCGGTCTACGTGCGCGGCCTGGGCTTCTGGACGCCCGGTTTTGCGAGCCCCGAAGCCTGGTGCCGCGGCGAGCCCGATCCGTCGGTCGATGTGCCCGACGCCGCTCTGCTCTCGGGCCCACTCCGGCGGCGCGCCACCGGGCTGACGCGCGTAGCGGTGGAGGTGCTGCAGCAGGCGATTCGCACGCTGGACTGCGACGTGGCGACGATTCCCATCATATGGGCGACCGCACACGGTGAACACACCAATGCGATCAAGATTCTCGGCATGATGCGCAGCGGGGAGGGCAAGCTCTCCCCGACCCATTTTCACAATTCCGTTCACAATACGGCCAGCGGTTACGCGTCGATCGCGCTGGGCAACTGCTCACCGTCGACCACCGTCACGGGCGGTGTGGAGCTGGTGGCCTCGAGCTTCCTCGAAGCGGTCTGTCACCTCGAAGCCGCGGCGGAAGACGCGGTAGTGGTGCTCGCAGACGAGCCGCTGCAGCCGCCCTTCCACTACAGCGAGGGCGCGTCGCCCCTGGCGCTCGCGTTTGGGCTTTCGTCCCGCTCGGAGGGGGCGGGTGCGGTGCTCACCGATTTCCGGCGGGACGTCATCGCTCCGGTGAAACCTCGCGATCGATTTGGGCCGCTCTATGTGGGGGGCGGGCTGCCGCTGCTGGAGCGGATCGTGCTGCGCCGACCGGGCACCGTGGCGCTCGAAGTGGCCAGTGAGCGCGCCGGCCCGATTCACTGCGTGGATCTCGAACTCCTCGAGACCTAGTTCCCGGTTCGCTTTGGCGCGGGCCGTTCAGTCGGTTTCTTCGCGGAGGCGATGCAGGCGATCTGCTGCGACGTCGCGCAGTTCGCTGCGCTCGCCCGACGGCCAATCGATCAGGACCTCGTCGACGCGGGTCGCGTTTCCGATGCCGAAGTGCTGGCGAAGGCTGCTGCCCGAGAGATAGCCGCTGCCGCTGGTGACCACTCGCGTCTGCCAGTGGTCGCCCGTTCGGATGCGCACGCGCGCGCCGACGGCATCGCGGTTCGAGCGCGTTCCCTCGAGTTCGAAGCCGATCCAGTGTCCCGATCCGCGTCGGTTCTGAAGCAGCCCCGCCGCTTGGTAGAAGTTGCGCAATGCGATGTCGAGGCGACCGTCGCCGTCGGAGTCGAGAACGGCCAGCCCGCGGCCATCCTCGATTCGGTCCGCAGCGTTGACCCAGCCGACTTCGCTGAATGTCTCGTCGCCGTTGTTGCGAAACAGTACGTTTTGCTCGCGACCGTTGAGGCTGTGAGTGCCGATGTCGAGCAGGAAGCCGCTGCTCGTGTTGAGGCGTCGACCGACGCCTTCCATCATCTCCAGTCAGAGATCGTCCTTGAGGGGGCCGCTGATGAATCCGTTCACGGCGTACAGATCGAGGCGGCCATCGTTGTCGTAGTCCAGGAATTCGCCCGCCCATCCCCACTGACCATCTCGAATTCCGGCGCTGTCGCTGATGTCGGTGAAACTGCCATCGCCGTCGTTTCGAAACAGCGAGCTTCCGCGCAGCAGCCGGTCGGTGATCACGTCCGCCTCTTTCTGGACCGCATCCGTGAAGAGCCCGATGAACTTGAAATACCAGGGGATGGGCATCGGGAAGTCGGGATGAAAGAGCGCCCAGCCCGAGTTCGAGTGCATTCCGGAGACGAAGAGGTCGAGGTCGCCGTCTCCGTCGATATCGCCCCAGGCCGCGCCCATCGCGGATCCGCCGTCGGTCACTCCGGCTTCGTCCGTGCGGTCGCTGAAGGTTCCGTCTCCGTCGTTGTGATAGAGGCGGTTGTTGCCGAATTCGTTGGCCACGTAGAGGTCGGGCCAACCGTCGCCGTCGTAGTCTCCCCAGGCTGCCGCCATGTCCC
>JAHEEJ010000150.1 GCA_024640705.1 Deltaproteobacteria bacterium | reverse complement strand
CTTGTAGCCGGCGTATTTCGGCGGCAGCGGTTCGTCGGGCTCGAGGCCGAGGCGCTCGCGCAGCCCCCGCCACGCCGCCGCTTCGAGCACCTCGTTCTTGGTGGTTCCGGCCGGAACCTGGAAATCCGGCAGGTGGTACTCGCCGGTATCGACGCCGAGGTCGAGTTCGCAGCGTTCGGCGATCTCGAGACTGCTCGCCAGCGCCGACGGGTGATCGCGGAAGACCTCCGCCATTTCGTCGCCAGACTTCAGGTAGAAGCCCTGCCCGTCGAATTTGAACCGGTTGGGATCATCGATCGTCGAGGCGGTACCAATGCAGAGCAGCGCCTCGTGGTGTTCGTGGTCGCCCTGGCTCAGGTAGTGACAGTCGTTGGTCGCGAGCAGCGGAAGCCCCATGTCGAGCGACATCTTCACGAGTTCGGCGTTGACCAGGTCCTGGTCGCCGATCCCATGGCGCTGAAGCTCCAGATAGAACCGGTCCGGGAAGATGCCGGAGAACTCCTCGACCAGGCGCCAAGCCTCTTGCACCTGCCCGCCCGTGATCGCGCGCGAAACCATCGATGAGAGGCAGCCCGACGTAGCGATCAAACCCTCGCTGCGCTCCCGCAACAGATCCAGGTCGATCCGAGGCTTGTAGTAGAAACCTTCGAGGTAGGCCTTCGAGACCAGGTAGACGAGATTGCGGTAGCCGGTCTGGTTGCTCGCGAGCAACAGCAGGTGATTGATCGCGTCGTAACCGCTGGAGTCCTTCTCGCGCTTCTCCTTCGAGAAGCGCGATTCGGCGGCCAGGTAGACCTCGCAGCCGAGAATCGGCTTGATGCCGGCCTCCCGCGCGCGCATGTAGAACTCCACCGCGCCAAAGAGGTTGCCGTGATCGGTCAGCGCGACGGCCGGCATGTTCAACGCCTTGGCCCGCGCGAACAGCGGATTGATCTTGATCGCACCGTCGAGCAGCGAGTACTGGCTGTGCAGGTGGAGATGGACGAAGGGACTACTCGACACCCGACGACTCCTCACAAGAGGCGGGTTCGCGCATCTCGACACCGTGCCGCTGGCTGCCCGTCACTCCCACTCGATGGTAGCGGGTGGCTTCGACGAGATGTCGTAAACGACGCGATTGATTCCCTTGACCTCGTTGATGATCCGACTGGAGATCGACGCGAGCACCTCGTTCGGCAGCCGCGCCCAATCCGCGGTCATCGCGTCGACCGAGGTCACGCAGCGAACCGCGATGACGTTGTCGTAGGTGCGTTCATCTCCCATCACACCCACGGTCTGGATCGGCAGGAAGACCGCAAAGCCCTGCCACATCTGGTCATACAGGCCCGCCCGGGTGATCTCCTGGGTCACGATCGCGTCTGCCGCCCGAACCGCCTGGAGCCTTTCGGCGGTCACGTCGGCGATGATGCGAACCGCGAGGCCCGGGCCCGGAAAGGGGTGCCGACCGATCGCGGTCTTGGGAAGACCGAGCTTGCGACCGACTTCGCGCACCTCGTCCTTGAACAGTTCGCGGAGGGGCTCGACGAGTTCGAGCCGCATCTCGTCGGGCAATCCACCGACATTGTGGTGGGTCTTGATCGTGACCGACTGCCCTTTGACGGACACGCTTTCGATCACGTCGGGGTAGAGGGTGCCCTGTACGAGGTAATCCGCGCCGCCGAGTCGGTCGGCCTCCTCCTGGAACACCTCGATGAACACCCGCCCGATGGTCTTGCGCTTGCGCTCGGGATCCTCGATTCCCGCGAGTTCGCTCAAGAATCGATCTCGTGCATCCACCGTCACGAGCGAATGATCGAGCACATTGCCGAAGAGCTGCTCGACTTCGGCACGCTCGTTCGCACGCAACAGACCGTTGTCGACGAAGATGCAGGTCAACTGGTCGCCGACCGCCCGGTGGACCAAGGTCGCGGCGACGCTCGAGTCCACGCCGCCCGACAGCCCACAGATGACCCGGCCGTCACCGACCTGCTCGCGGATCCTTTCGATGGCGTCTTCGATGAAGGAATCCATCGACCAGTTGGCGCGGGCTCGGCAGATACCGAGCGCGAAATTCCTCAGCATCGCGGTTCCGCCGTCGGTGTGTACGACCTCCGGGTGAAATTGAACTCCCCAGATCGGGCGGTTCCGATCGCGCACGGCCGCGAAAGGCGAGCCATCACTCGTGGCGAGCGCCTCGAAGCTCTCGGGTAGCCGGAGCACGCGGTCGCCGTGACTCATCCAGGCTACGCGCTCGACGCCACCTTCGAGGTCTGCGAAGAGCGGATCGTCGCGCTCGATCTTCAGCAGCGCACGCCCATACTCCCGATCGTCCGCTTTTTCGACGAGTCCACCGAGGTGGTGGGCGAGGAGTTGAAGGCCGTAACAGATGCCGAGCACCGGGCATCCGATGTCGAGGACCGCCAGATCGAAGCTTGGCGCGGCCTCGTCGAGCACACTCGAAGGCCCCCCAGACAAGACGATGCCAACCGGCTTCCTCGCGCGCAGGGTTTCCGCATCGATGGTTCCGGGCACGATCTCGCAGTAGACGCCCTGCTCGCGAATTCGCCGCGCAATCAGCTGGCTGTATTGCGCGCCAAAATCGAGCACGACGATGCGATCACCTTCGAAATCGCGCTGCTCAGGGGAAGGAACCATTCGCCGTCATTCACTCCATCGACACTTCCGCCGGATGCTGCGGAAGTGGGTCGGGTTCGAGGCTGGAACGATCGAAACTATTCGATTCGATAGTTCGGAGCTTCTTTGGTGATGATCACGTCGTGAACGTGGCTTTCCTGGAGGCCTGCCGAGGAGATCCGCATGAAGCGTGCGCGCGCGCGCAGCTCATTTAGATTCGGCGCTCCGATATACCCCATCCCCGAACGCAAGCCGCCAACGAGTTGGTGGATGTTGCTCGTGAGGCTCCCGCGGTAGGGAATTCGCCCTTCGATTCCCTCGGGCACCAGCTTCGAGCCATCCCGCACGTCGCCCTGGAAATAGCGATCTGCGCTGCCCTCGGCCATTGCGCCGAGCGATCCCATTCCGCGGTAGACCTTGTAGGAGCGCCCCTGGTAGAGGACGACCTCTCCAGGTGCTTCGTCGGTCCCCGCGAACAAGGCGCCGATCATCACCGTGGAAGCCCCCGCTGCGAGCGCCTTGACGACATCGCCCGAAAATTTGATCCCGCCATCGGAGATCACGGGCACGCCGGCCTTCTGGGTGACTGCCGCACAATCCATCACCGCGGTGAATTGCGGCACCCCCACACCCGCGATGACGCGGGTCGTGCAGATCGATCCGGGGCCAACACCGACTTTCACCGCCGATACGCCGCTCTTGATCAGCGCCTCGCAGCCCTCGGCTGTCGCCACGTTGCCGCCGATCAACGGAAGATCCGGAAAGGTTCGGCGCAGTGCTTGCACCGCATCGAGTACGCCCTGTGAGTGCCCGTGCGCGGTATCGACGACGATGACGTCCACACCGGCGTCCACCAGAGCCTGGGTTCGCTCGAGACGCTGGTCGTCGACTCCCACCGCGGCGCCGCACAAGAGTCGCCCGAGCGAATCCTTGGACGCGTCGGGGAAACGCTCGCTCTTCTCGATGTCCTTGATGGTGATCAGTCCGCAGAGCACGCCGTGGTCATCGACCACGAGCAGCTTCTCGATCCGGTGCTCGTGGAGGAGTTCCTTGGCGCGGTCGATCGTCGTGCCGGGCGGAACCGTCACCAGGTTCTCGTGCGTCATGACCTTTGAAATTTCTTGATGGGTGTCGCGTACGAAGCGCAGATCGCGGTTGGTCAGAATGCCGACCAATTTGTCGTCGCGGGTGACGGGCACACCCGAAATCCGGTAGCGGGCCATGACTTCGAGCGCTTCGTAGATCCGCTGGTCGGGTCGCATCGTGATCGGATCGACGATCATGCCCGACTCGCTGCGCTTGACCTTGTCGACTTCGCCGGCCTGGGCGCTGATCGACATGTTCTTGTGGATCATGCCGATGCCGCCGTTCTGGGCCAGGCAGATCGCGGTCTCGTGTTCGGTGATGGTGTCCATCGCCGCCGAAACGAGCGGAACGTTCAGGCTGATTTCGCGGGTCAGCGAGCAGCCGAGATTGACGTCCTGGGGAAGGACATCGCTGGCACCAGGCGCGAGAAGGACGTCGTCGAACGTCAGACCCTCTCGGATGAGGCTATCGCTCATGTCGATGCTTTTTCGCTCGCTGGTTGCGGGGTGGACAGAGGAAGCACGCGGCGTTCGTCACGATTCGCGGCTCCGCTTGGGCGCGAATGGTAGTGGCTGCGTGCAGGCGGGTCAACCCGCCGGGAGCGCTGGTGTTTTTGCCGGCAGAAGCCGAGCCGGCGATCTCAGGGAAGAATCCGGAGGAACATTTCGCGGAGCAGCACCCCCGCGGTGCTGCCCTTCCCGATCGGAATCAAGAAGAGCGAGCTGTCGTCGAACAGGGAGAGATTTTCGCGCAGTGCTTCGGCCTCCACACCCGCGTCTTTCTCGAGCAACAGCAGGTGAAAGATGCGCGCTCTCGGCACCGCGCTCAGCGCTTCGGAAACCGGGCGAACCGCTTCCAATGCGCCCGCAACAGAGCCCGTGAGAACCATCAAAACGCCGACGGCGCCGTGTCCGGCGAGCGGCCAAAGTGCGGAAAAGCGGCGATCCGCCGGAACCTCTACGAGTTCGATCCCAACTTCGTCATCGACCTCCAGCCGACCCAACACACCCAGGTGATCGACCGGTCCGGATTCGGAGCTGTCGTTGATCGTCGCACCCGGGAGGTTCGCGATCAGCCGGCTGAATTCGCGCGCGGCCGCTGGATCGGCGGCCACCACCAGCAGCCGCGCATCCCGAGGCCCGTCAAAGCCAACCGCATCGACGCCCATCCACTCGCGTAGGCGCGCACCCGGCGCATGCGAAAACAGCCGCTTGGCGACGGGCTCCTCGACTTCGTCCGATGCCTCGCGCAACTCGACCATGCCGCGCTCGATCAAGGTGCGCAGGGTGCGCAACACCTGATAGTCGGGGAACGAGCAGCGGTCGACCACGTCCCCGATGCGCGAGTAGGCCTCGAGAACCAGCAGAACCTCTTGCGTCAGCGGGTGAATCACGACCGGCAGCGACGAGCGGCGGATCTTCAGGTGAACATTCGAGTCGAGCGATGGCAGGCTGTCGGCGTGACGCGCCAACTCCTGGTTCTGTCGCAACCCCTCCTGCAAGAGCGAACGCGTTGGTTTGTCGAGTGAGGATTCCTCGGCGACGGCGCTGGGCGCAAATCTGAATTCGCCGCGATCCCAGGCCAACAACCGATACAGCGCCTTCTCACCCGTGATGGATCGAACTGCAGCGTGGACGATCTCGCCCCCCCGCAACAAGACCCGCCCCGATTCGGCAGACTCGGGATTCCTGCCGCGCCGCAGGTCGACGATGCCGGTTTTCTGGCTGACGTGGAAGAGTTGCAGCAGATCGGCCAGCGGGAGTTGAGAGAGCTGTCCCCCGACTCCGCCGACCTCTTCGCTCGTGGGCTCATCCTCGCCTTTGTCCTGGACCCGCTCTTCGAGCAGGGCCTGGACACGGCGCGCGACCGCCTCGGGGTCGACTGGCGGTCCAACGATCTCGCCGCCGATCTCCTTTCGCGCTGCTTCAATCGCATTGTCGGCGAGATAGATCACGCCCACCGTGCGGGTCCGCGGATTCGCCTGCAGGATTCCACCGAGTTGCGCACCGTCGATCAACGGCAAACCAAACTGCGCGACCAACACCGAGGGAGGTTCCGACAGCGCAATCTCGAGGGCAGCCGCTCCGTGGGTGACCACTCTCGCGCCCAATCCGAGCTGCTCGCAGGCAGCCACCAGGCGCTTGCCCCGTTGGAAATCCCCGTCCGCGATGAGAACCGTCACGCTCAATCGATCTCCGACCCGTACAGTTCGTGCTGGGCCCGCAATGCCAGGTGTTCGACGAGGTTGCGATCGCAGGTGTGGAAAAAGCGCGTGCGATCGCGCTCCGGAGCGTCTTCGCAGATCATCGCGTACGCAGATCCCTCGCCAAAATAGATCAGGAAGGGCGGCAACCCGCTCAACTCCCGCTTCGAAACCCACCGCACCGCCGAGGCATCGCAACTCCCTGCCTCTCGTTCGTCTGCAGTCTGTTTCGGTGGCTCGCCCAGAACCGATACGCTGGTCCGCCCAAAACGGCCGCCCATCCCCGCCAGGCCCGAGGTGAGCGCTTCGCCGAGTATCTCTCCGGGTGCTGCGAACAAGACCGATCGGGTCGCCGAGCGCCGGATGGGCTCGGCAAGAACGAACTCGGCGATCCGGGAGACCGTCTCGCAGCGCTCTTCCGCCCCCCCCTCGAGCAGCGCCCCAAGGCAGGCTGCGATCGAGGTATCGTCGAGCACCCACTCGCGCACCAGGCTCGAGCCGTCATTTTCGATGCGCTCGTCCAGCAGTCGGAGCAGCGACTCGAGTTGGGTTCCATCCGACGGATAGCTCGCCGCGGCGACGTGGATCTTGGCGCGACTCCCGGGCCCGAGGATCGCGAGCACGTCGCTGGCCTGGAGTTCGTCGAATGCGCGCCGCTTGAACATGGCCGCACCCAGCGCATCGGTCTCCGGCAGCAGCACGAGGAACCTCCCCTGCCCATCGACCGAAAGCAGGTCCGATGAGCGCTGGAGTCTCGTCAACTGGGTGACGGCTTTGCCGATCCACTGGCGAAACGCCACATCTCCGAACTGCGCCCGCAAGCCGTCGAGCGGCGCGATCTCGACCTTGAGGACAGAGAAACAACGCCCGTGGCGATTGGACTTCTCGATTTCGTTGCGCACCGAGTTGTAGAAGAACTCGAAATCGGTGGCGCCCGTCGCGTTGTCCTCGACCGACTTCCGCTCCAGAGCGCCGTAGCGCAGCGCATTGCAGAGGGCGGTCTGGGCGAATTCGGCGAATTTTTCAGCGCAGGATCGGTCGACTGGATCGAAATCCTCGCCGCCGAGTTTGTCCGTCAAGCGGATCAGACCGACCATGCGAGATTCGTCGCGCAAGGCGAGATAGAGCGCCTCGCGCTCGCCGCCCTCGAGGTCGCCCCAATCCAGGACAGCCGACATCGCGGTCGAATCTGCGAGTTCGCGCGGCAGATCGGCGAGCGCGACCAACTCCTGTTCACCCTCCACCCGCACCAGTCCACGCGCGGACACCAACTCCAACGCGTTGCGGTCCGGGTTGTTGGCGACCCAGAGCACTCCCCCCTGGGCGCCGGTTTCGACGCACAGCCCGTCGATGATCCGCTCGGCGAGTGGCTCGACGGTCAGGAAACCAAACAGCGCAGTCGCCCGCTGGATCAAGCTCCGCTCATCCAGGTATTCGATGTTTTCGTTCAGCAGCTTGGCGTGTTCGTTGTGCAGGCGGCGGCTCTGCAACACAGCTTCCAACGTGCTCGCAAGCGTGTCCCGGTCGAAAGGCTTGAGTAGATACTCGGAGGCTCCGAGCTTGATCGCATCGACGGCAGCCTTGACGTCCACCACCCCCGTCACCACGACGACGTCCTGATCGGGGTTGCGCTGCTTGACGCGGTGGACGAGTTCGTTGCCGTCCATCTGCGGCATCACCAGATCCGTCAACAGAATGTCGAAGTTGGCGCGCTCCAGAACGAGAAGCGCCTCTTCGGCGCTGGCAGCGGTTTGCACCTCGAAACCGGCATCGGTGAGCATTCCTTCCAGCAGTTCGCGGAAGTAACGCTGGTCGTCCACGGCCAGGATGCGCCCTTTGGGCATCCGATTCCCCTCACGCATGCGCGCGTGCCGCACCGATTTTCTCGGTCCGGTCCTCGCGCGCTCTCCCCGTTTCCGCGCACCCGAAAGCGCGCGCCCTGCTGAAAAGCAGCGTGCAGCGTTTCTTTCTCACCAGCCGCCACGACCTGCGGGCCCTGGGCCGCTAATTGCCGGTCACGGCCCTTCGTTCTTCGGCAATTGACGCTCCCATCTTCACGATTCTCGGCGGGCGATCCCCCTCCACAACCCCATTCCAGGCGCCGATCAGCGAGTGTGGGGTCGCATCCACGATCTCGACTCGGATCAGACTACCCGGCGCGGGCGCGGATTCCGCCTCGGCTGAAAAATTGACGATGCGGTGAAACGGATCGCGCCCCGAGAGTTGCGCCCCACCGCGGCGGCTCGATCCCTCCACGAGGATTTCGACCACCTCTCCCACCCGAGCCCGATGGGCGTCTAGCGTGCGCGAGCGCTGCAGTTCCTGGAGTTCCTCCAGCCGAGCCTGCGCGATCGGTTCGGGGACCTCGCCATCCAGCGATGCTGCGGCGGTCCCCGGTCGTGGCGAATACTTGAATATAAACGCGTCCGTAAACGAGACATCTCGAACCAGCGCGAGGGTTTCGGCGAAGTCGGCATCGGTTTCTCCTGGAAACCCGACGATCAAATCCGTGGTAATCGCGAGGTCCCGACGGCTCGCGCGCAACCTTTCGACCAGCTGTCGGTATTCGCCCGCGGTGTGCCTCCGCCTCATCCGCTCGAGAATCC